>JAAZEI010000359.1 GCA_012512355.1 Clostridiales bacterium
GAGCAAAACAGATGATTCAAAGCATAAAATTTTCCCGTGAGCGCTTAACTTGTCAAGACTAAAGCAAAACGCTATAATGAAAATTGGTATTTATGGGAGGTAGTTTTGAATTTTACCCGAGGCAGGCTTTTTATACTCTTGTTGTGCTGGTGCAGCTTGGCCGTGGCCGCACAGTCTTCGCCGCCTCAAAAGCCTGAACAAGTGATCCAGCCTGCTTATGCCCTGATGACGGAGGTTGAGGCGGTGCTTAACATCGCCCGGGGTGAACTGGGGTACAAGGAACATTCAGATGGCACGACCAAGTATGGCATCTGGGTAGGTGACCCCAAAGCTCAATGGTGCGCGGAATTTTTATGCTGGACGGTCGATCAGGCAGACCAGCAGATGGGCACCACTCTTTTGAACGAACTTTATCCTTTTTACCAGGGTACCAACACCGGGCGAGACTGGTTTATTAAACAAGGTCGATATATAGCCCGCAAAGGGTTTATTCCCGGCTGGGGCAGCCAATGGTATACAGACAGCCAAGACAGGATGGAGCGCAACAGTTACATTCCGCAGCCGGGTGACTGGATGTTTCTCTCTTACAGTTCCTCAGGTGATACGGCGCATGTCGCCATGGTAGAATCCTGCTACAGCCTGCCTGACGGCAGCATTGAAGTTGGTGTTATAGAAGGCAACAATCCGACCCATGTAGCGCGTGCCAGGTATCCTCTGGATGATTGGCGTATTTTAGGATATGGTACTGTCCGCGATTTGGCGGATGTCACCATGCGCATGGGTCACGAAGGCCAAAAAGTTAAAAGTCTGCAGGAAAAATTACATTTCATCGGACTTTTAAAACAGGAAGATACTGCAGGCTTCTATAATCAGCGCACCTCGGATGCACTCAAAGAGTTTCAAAGCATGGCACTGATTAAAAACAATGGCATTGCGAATCAAGTTACGCAATTGGCTCTTAAGGATTTTGCGCAGCGGTGGCTGATGGAGCACAATGAACTCTGGGTTGTTGACAATGAATCTTAACCCGAAAGGAAAACAGATGCAGCATAAACTGCTGATACTTAATTTTAATAATGCGTGCGCGAGTACGCTTGCTAAAAAACTTCGCGCAGAACGCATTGATTGCCATATAGTACCCGGCGACACACCATATGAAGAATTGGTGAAGGACAAGCTGCTGGGTTTGATCTTGGCCGGCGGCATCTCCGGGGAAATACCTTCCGGGATTGACGCCCGGCTTCTATCGGCGGGTATTCCTATCCTCTGCATGGGGGATACCGCGCTGTCCGCGGCACAGTTATTAGGCTGTGAGCTTTCAGCAAAACAGCAATTGCGAGAAGTTGTTACGGTCACTTTTTCGCCTTCGCCGCTCACAAACGATTTATCCCAGAGTGAACGGTATATCAGCACAATCCGTCACATTGAGCTTAGTGAAAGTTTAAGTGCTATAGCAGCAGCGCGTGATCAGGTGATGGGGTTTGCCCATGACCAGCTCCCCATCTATGGGTTTAGTTTCCAACTTGAATCAAACGATCCTGATGGGGTGAGTATATTATTAAGTTTCGCTCAGGATGTCTGCAATTGCGCAGAAAGTTTTTCTGAGGGTGATTTTATCAATGCAAAACGTGCTGAGATTGAAGAAATTTCGCATGAGGGACAGGCTCTTTGCGTGATCACAGGCAGCCTTGAAAGCGGCGTGACCGCCATGCTGGCGCATCGGGCGCTGGGCGACCGCTTGCACTGCCTGATGATTGATACTTGCTTTATGCGTGAAAATGAGATGGAAGACTTATTGTATTATTACCGCGAAACGCTGGGCATGAATGTTCAGGTTCTTGACGCCAAGGATAGATTCTGTGAAGCTTTGAGCGGCATTAAAGACCAGCAGCAAAAATATGAGACGATAACAAACCTCTATGCGCGGCTGCAAAGTGAAGCAGCAAAGGAAATCAGCCATCATATGGTCATCCAGCCCCTAAGCGCAGGCGATCTCCTGCTTAAATCCGATTGTTTTCCCATGCCACAGCTGGAAACTGAAAAGCCTGTTATAAGACCGCTGAGGGAACTGTTTAAAGAGGAAATACGCAACATAGGGGAAAGCCTCAATATGCCCCAGGAGATGTATCTGGCGCAGCCTTTTCCGGGTACAGGACTGGCCCTGCGCATTATAGGTGAAGTCACAAGACAAAAACTTGCAATCCTGCGAAAAGCAGATGCAATATTCCGGGAAGAAATCAAAAAAGCTAATTTGTCCAAACGGCTATGGAAATATTTTGTGACGCTGCGGCCTATCAATGACTTGGCTGCTGAGACAGATTTAACCATCACGATACGCGCGATTACTTTAATGACCTCAGCCGGGGAAGTACGGGTAACGCCGGCCAGGCTGCCTTATGACTTGGTTGACCAATATGCTGCGCGCATATTGCAGGCTCTTCCGGAGGTCAGACAAATTGTCAATGATATCACGCCCGGAAGCAGCAAGCTCGAATAAGCTGACCTTTGACAGTTCGAGTAATAGATATAAGAGGAGAAACAAGAGCCAGTATGCGTTTATCACATCCTTCTGCGCCTTACCAGGGTATTCCGCCTCAAGATGTATTTTTTGCTGCCAATGACCTGTTTGTTCAAATGGGCGTCGGTTTTATCATCCTTTCAATGAATCCGCAGATGTATCCTCAAAAACCTCTTGAAATTTATCTTCACATAGAAGCGCAGCCTTCAGCGCGCGATCTGCTTTTGGGGGCCTTGCTTGGACGCGCAGAGCAGATAAAGGCAGGGTATCCTGGCCTTTCAGGCCGTATTTATACGGAACTTGCCAGCGGAAATTGGGAGATGCTTAACTTTTATAGCCGCAATGGCTTTGCCAATACCGATGCCCAGGAAGAATATGTAATGCCTGTGCCACCAGGCATGGCCCAGACGCCTATGGGCTGTCAATTGGCTTCCGTTCCCTTGTCAAGTCAGCAGGAACAGTATAATTTTTTGCAGCGTCTCAACGCGCACAGAATGACACCCATCAGCCTGGATTTTTTAACTTTACAGATGCAGCAGCCTTATTTTATGGCGCTTGGCTTTTATCGCGGCGGCCAGCCTTTGGCAGAGATGCTCTTATCCGGGGGCAGTCCTGAGAGTTCTGCCCTCATCAGCATCTACACGCGCAGCGAATATCGCAGAAAAGGGATAGCCAAAGCTTTGGTGCTATCGGCAGCTGCACTTTTGAGAGAACGAAATGCCAGGCAGATTGTCACACAAATTTATAGCCGCTGTCCGGCGCAAATGGGCTTGATGAAGTCCTTTGGGGCGACCCGCAGGCGGATTGTTACCATACTGCCCGCCATTGAACTTAACTAATCAAATACTTTGAGCTTTAAAAATCCGCAGCGCTTCATGTGAGGGCTGCGGATTTTTTTGGAGAAACTATTTCAAATCGTTTAAATTCGTGTTCTATTCTTCTAATGCTTTTCTCGCTTCCAATTCTTCCAGAGGCTTCTTGGCAATCATCAGGACAATGAATCCCATCATAAACAGAGCCAGCAGTGCAAGCGTTCCCAAGGAAGAGCGCCCTGTCATGCTGCCAATAATTGCATATAAGAGCGGCCCGATAAAGGTTGCGAACTTACCAAAGATATCAAAGAAACCAAAGTACTCGTTGGATCGTTTTTTGGGCACCAACTTGCCAAAATAGCTTCTGCTGACAGCCTGGATGCCGCCTTGTACTGTGCCCACCAAAAGGGCCATCGCCCAGAACATTTTTGTACTTCTGCTGATGGCATCTTTATAATCATTCATCAGCGCTTTGTTTGTCTGCGCAAAGGCACTGATATTCTCATAAAGTGCAGTGCTTAATGAAATAGCCTGCTCATCGTTTGCTGCTTGCAGTTCAATCATGGGCATGGCGGCGGCTGTGGCGTCATCGCTGTCAAGAAGGAAGTTTTTGCCTGCTTTGAAATAATCCGCAGCAGATTTATCTGTGTACTCAAGACCCGCGGCAGCAAGCAGCTCGTTTTGTGAAGTGCTGTTCATTTGCGTATAAGCGGCATCAAAAGCATCCTGCGAAGGCTCCAGTGAAAAACCCATGTAAAAGCCCACACAGCAAATGACCATATACACGGCAATGGCAATCAGCAGCATTCTTCGTGTCGTCAGCTTTTGGGATAGCTTGCCAAAAAGGATGGAGCAGGGCATCGCGACAATCTGCGTGACCAGAAGCGCCAAAATCATCCCCACAGCGCCAAGGCCAAGAGCAGTGCCGTAGGCTGTAGAGATGCTGATGACGGTGCCCACGCCATCTATATAAAAGAAATATGCGATAATAAATAGCAGCAGTCCCCGGTTAGCAGCGATTTCTTTGGCGGTTCGCCAAACATTGGAGAAGGTCTGTTTTACGACATGGTCCTGGCTGCGTTTGATGTAATGGATTTGCTCAACATTTTTTATAAAAGGGATGGAAAAGACCAGCCACCAGAGGGAGGTAATCAGGATGGAAAATTTCTGCGCGACAGGGCTGCCATATCCAAGCCACAGCAGCATGCCAATGGACATAACAAAGGGGATGGTGCTGCCGCCAATGTACCCCATGGCAAAGCCCCAGGTGCTGACTTTGTCCATTCGCTCATTGGTGGTGACATCAGTGAGGAAGCTGTCATAAAATAGGTTTGCGCCTGAAAACCCGATGTGGCTGATGACGTAGCCTACCAGCATCATCCGCCAGTCGCTCATAAAGGCGATGGAAGCCGTGGTGATGACCCCCAACAGCATAAAGCCCGTAAAAAGCTTCTTTTTCATGCCTTGGAAGTCTGCTATGGCCCCCAGAATAGGGGAGAGAATGGCGATAAACAGTGTGGTGACGGAGGTGCCGATACTCCACCAATAGTCACCGTTGCTGCCTGCCATGCTGACAAATATGGTGGGAAAGATGGCAGCCATGATATTGGTCGCATAAACGGAGTTGGCCCAGTCGTAAAGGATCCAGCTTCTTTCCTTCAAATTAAAGCGGGATTTATCTGGATTTGACATACCTACCTCCTCTATTGAATTACTTGTTGCATTATAATTCAACAAGAGACAAAAAGATAGCTATTGAGAAAAGTCAAAGCTAAAAAAGACCCTCTCGCATGGATGCAAGAGGGGATAAGTTTTATTGCGGCTGATTAATCTACTGTATAGGGCAGAAGAGCAATGGCGCGTGCGCGTTTGATAGCTTCGGACAGCTGCCTTTGATGCTTGGCACAAGTGCCCAGCATACGGCGCGGAGAAATCTTACCGCGCTCGTTGATATAACGGCGCAGGCGGTTGACATCTTTATAGTCGATAAATTCGACTTTGTTGGCACAGAAATCGCATACCTTGCGCCGGGGCCTGCGGCCTCCGCGCGGACGCATCTTCCTATCGCCTCTATTTTCTGACATATTCGTCCTCCTTCAATGGTGCTGCTCAGAAATGATCAGAAGGGCAGCTCTTCATCGTCTACTTTGACAAAACCGCTGTTTGTGCCGCCAGATGACTGGGATGGGCTTTGTTCTGCCTGGTAGCCTGAGCCACCATCGCCCTCACCTCGCGGAGAGAGGAACTCTACTTCATCAGCCGTCACTTCAAGGCTGGCACGGGTAGTGCCATCACCAGCTGTGTAGGTATTGACCTGTACACTGCCAACAACAGCTACTTTGCGGCCCTTGGCTAAATATCGGTTGCAGTTTTCGCCAAGCTGCCTCCAGGCGGTTACGCGGAAAAAATCCGCTTCCGGCTGTTGTCCCGCTTCTGCATTGGC
>JAAZEI010000360.1 GCA_012512355.1 Clostridiales bacterium
GCAGAGGGTACCGGCATGACAGCAGAGCTGCTCAACCGCCTGGTGATATTCCCCATGATTTTTGTGGCCATCGGGCTTGTTGCATGCTGCGTAGGTATTGCTTCCCTGCTGTTTAAGAAAAAACTGACTGAAGACCCGCACAAAGACCTCAACGCTTCAACTTACGTTGCCTCCATTGTCACCATTATTGCAGGCTTCTTTGTCTCTTGGGCAATTTTCGGTGGCTTTGATGGCACCTTGCTCAAACAGTCATTGGGCTTTACCGTTGGTTTTGTATCTCCCTGGATTGCATCCACAATCGGGGTGGTTTCCGGCGTGCTCATTGGCATGGTCGCTGAGTATTATACCTCCGCAGAATTTAACCCCACCAAAGCGGTAACCCAGGCATCCATTGAAGGCCCTGCGCTGACAATTACCCAAGGCTTGGCGCTTGGCATGAAAAGCACCATGGCTCCTGCTCTGATTCTGGGATTGGGTCTCTTGTTTGCCTACATGGTCGCCGGTATGTACGGTGTGGCGATGGCTGCGATGGGCATGCTTTCCTTTGTTTCCGCTACCGTATCAGTTGACTCCTACGGCCCTATCTCTGACAATGCCGGTGGCATAGCAGAAATGGCGAAGCTTGATCCCGAAGTGCGCCGCATCACTGACACACTCGACTCTGTTGGCAACACCACAGCTGCCATTGGCAAAGGCTTTGCAATTGGTTCAGGTGCATTGGCTGCCCTTGCCCTGATGATCTCCTATCTCTATTCTTACAATGATTTTTCTACCGAATTGGTGCTGAATATTATCGAGCCCATGACCCTGGCCGGTGCCATCATAGGCGCTGCACTGCCCTTCCTCTTCTCGGGTATTCTCATCGAAGCAGTGGCAAAAGCAGCCCGCAAGATGGTTGACGAGGTCCGCCGCCAGTTCCGTGAAATACCAGGCATCCTGACGGGAGAAACAAAGCCCGATTATAAAACCTGCATCGAAATCTCCTCCAAAGGCGCCATCAGCGAAATGAAAATCCCATCCCTGCTGGCCATCCTGGTGCCTATCATCAGTGGCTTCCTGCTGGGACCGCGCTTTGTAGGCGGTATGCTCATAGGTTCAACACTTTGTGCTATCATGATCGCGCTATTCTCCGGAAATGCCGGCGGCGCTTGGGATAATGGCAAAAAGTATCTCGAGACAGGCGCCATCCAGGGACATGGCAAAGGCAGCGCCGCGCACGACGCAGCCATCGTTGGCGACACGGTCGGCGATCCTCTTAAGGATACAGTCGGCCCCTGCATGGATATCTTCATCAAAATGATGGCCACTGTTTCACTCGTAGGTGTCGCAGTATTTGGACAATATAACCTCATAGATTGGCTGAGTAAATTTTTCTGATAGCTAAACTGCTGCGCTGCAGTGAGTGAATAAAAACCGGGGAACTTCCATGATGGCAAGTCCCCCGGTTTTTTTAAATCTTTTATCAGCTTCAACTAACACAAATGGTTCGTTTGATCTTGGTTATTCCACTCGCAATCCCTGCAGGTCCAGCTCCAAATCAC
>JAAZEI010000361.1 GCA_012512355.1 Clostridiales bacterium
CCCTCCGCCAAGTCCCACGTTGCTTCGAAAATCAGTGGGTGAATAGCGCAGCATGCCTGCAATAATATTTTTTCCCAGCACATAGACACGCAAATCTTTGCCAGGCTCATCACAAAGCTTTTGCACGACGATGCGATCAGGATATATTTTTGAAATAGCCTGACGAAACTCACTGTCATCCTTTGCCAGATAGACTCCACGTCCGCCGCAGCCATGCGCAGACTTAACCACCACGGGGTAGGCAAAGGGACTGATAAAAGCATTCTGTTCAAGAAATGCTGTATCAACCATGGGGAGAGCATCTGCAAACATAGAATATGTTTTTTGTTTATCATTGCAGATGTCCGCAGTTCTCGCATCGTTGAAACAGGGGATGCCCATGGCTTCCAGATGGGTAGAAAGAAGCGGGTGCTGCGCCCTCATCACCGCAAAGTCAATTTTTTCTTCTGTTAAGCCCTGATTGATAAATGCCTTCCCGCTGCAAAATCCGTAGGAAATCTCCTGTGCTGTGACAACTTTGAGGGTAATAGCTTCCGCTTTGGCAGCACCTATCCAGCGATCGATAAAAAATTGATTTCTTTTGATGTTGTCCGCATCATATATCAGCCATCCTATCAATTGAGCGCCTCCACCATCAGTCTGGCGATGAAGTCAGCGGGGTTTTTGCCCGTTATCTCAGACAGTGCTTTAAAATGCGCATTGGAGTTCACTTCGCATAAAAGAGGACCTTCTTCTGAAAAAAGCAAATCTACTCCGGCGAAATCCATGGATAACAATTGGCAAGCCCGAAGTGCCAGAGCTTCTTCCTGAGAAGTGACAAAGTGTTTGCTGGCGCTCCCTCCTCTGGCAATATTTGCTCTGAAGTCGCCGGCATGATTCTCTCTTCGTATAGCAGCCACAACCTCACCTCCTACAACATATATACGCAGATCTCGACCGGCACTCTGTTTGACAAAGCGCTGAAAAAGCATAGGCTCACCGGCAAACTCATTGAGGATCACTATAGCTTCCTGTAGGTTCTGAGGTAAAAAGACCTGATTTCCAAAAGAGCCGCGACCTGTTTTTATCACAAAAGGGAAGCCCAGTGAGTCTGCTGCATCCTCTAAAAAACGCAAGTTGGTAAAGCCGACATTGCGGTAGGTAGAAGGGCAGATGAGCGTTGCGGGCAGCGGCAAACCGCTGTCTTTGAGGGCGATATATGTCAATGTTTTATCATCACAGAGGTGGATAGCACGTGAGGAGTTAAATAAGCGAAGCCCGTTTTTTTCCAGAAGCTGTGCCAGCTGGATATCTTTATCCCAAAACAGCGCGGCTTCAGGAAGGTCTCCATAACTGTTCGGTTTTAAAAAATCAGCATTGCTGCGCACGATAAATTTGAGCCCGTTTGACTCACCGGCTTGTATCAATGAGTTCTTTAGCTCTTGTGTTCCCGAAGAATTCCAGAAGGCATTTTCGATCAATAAAGCTGTTTTCAATGGTTTGTTTGTCTCCATTTATAGCATGATTTTCTTGCAATGCGGTTAGCCATGTGCTATGATTGTCAAAATTCTGAAGGGTGATGAAATATGGAGTTTCTCGACTCGATTGATTTTCTGGCTTTTAAACCCATTAACAATCTGGAGCTTTTGCTTCGAATTGTTTTTGCCATTCTTGTGGGTACCGTCATTGGCATTGAACGCGAGTATAAGAGCCGGCCTGCCGGCCTTCGTACCCACGTTCTGGTTTGTCTGGGTTCATGTTCTATCGCCCTTCTTGAAAGCGTCTTGATCCAGGCGAGTTTTTCAGCAGCCGCCTCCGGCGTTGACATTGGGTATACATTTACTCGTATGTCAGCTCAAGTAATCAGCGGTATCGGCTTTCTTGGAGCGGGCACCATTTTTACTGCACAAAAGAAGGTGGCAGGTCTCACGACGGCTGCAAGCTTGTGGAATGTGGCTTGCCTTGGTCTGATGATTGGTTTTGGCTATTACTGGATGGGCCTCATTGTGGCCTTGCTCGTGATCCTGGTCTTGATGCTGATGGGGCGTATGATTCATATCAATGCCATCAAGCATGTTGAAGTGAAGTTTGTCAACAGGGCTGAGACCATCAAATTTATAAACGAGTATTTTGCGGCAATCGGCGTGCTGATTCTTGATATTGACTTTCACATCGAAGTCTTTAAATCCGAAGATACCAGAAACTTATACACCAACATTTATACACTCCACCTGCCAGGCAATATTAACTATACTGATATCGTGACCGCATTATCTGAAAACCCTTATGTACATACTGTCAGAACTCGAAGCGCGTAAAACCGAAAATTTGTATAGAAGAAGCTGTGCTGACAAAAGCATGGCTTCTTCTTGTTTTAATCTATTCCATCGGGTCCTGAGGGAGATACAAGGTGTTGCCGCCAATGAATTCCCGCAGTATGCTAAGCGGTGGGATTTCATTGATTAAAGATGGGTCAATGGGCAGCATGTAGTTGAGGATTTTTAGGATGCGGTTGCATTTGACATAATTGGGATCGTCTTTTGGTACCTTTCTGAGCATATCGTAAGCGATTGCGCGAAAGACAGGTAGTTCATAGTGAAGGGCGGAGTTGAATACAATATCTGCCTCTTCCTGAAAAGGGAATATCCAATTTTCTTCGCCTCGCCGCACGCTGTCCCACATTGCCAGCGTAGCAGAAGGCTGGGTACCGCGAAATTGGCTATCGCGAACAATACGGCGCAAAAGACGAGCGTCCGTTGTGCGGATTCGGTTGTGTTTGTCGAGGTTGATACTGGTCAATTGGCTGATATAAACCAGACAAATCAGCTTCCTGTCAAAATTGTCGTGCAAAGCCGGGTTGAGTCCGTGAATACCTTCTATGATAAGTGGCTGATCAGGCGCTATGCTCATGGGGACCAATTCTATTTCGCGTTTTTTATGATGAAAGTTAAATCGGGGCATCATAGCAGTTTGACCATTGAGCAGCAAACCCAGGCAAGTTTGGAAATAATCAACATCAAGGGCTGACAGTGCTTCCAAATCAGGCTGTCCATTGGTCTCCAAGGGGAGGATATCCCGGTCTATATAAAAATCATCCAGCGAAATGATGATAGGGTTCAGACCGCTCACCCGCAATTGGATCGCGAGTCTATTGGCAAAAGTAGTTTTTCCACTGGAGGATGGTCCTGCAATAAAGATAGCACGTGCGTTGCGATTGAAGATATCCTGCGCTATATCAGACAGGGAGTTATTATGCAATGCTTCGTTGACCCTGATAAAATCTCGCATCCCGCCTGAGGCTGTCAGAGCGTTTAGCTCAGCGACAGTGGAACAATTGAGTTCTTTGCACCAATAGTTGGATTGGCGGTGGGTCGCCATATGTTTGGGCAAGCTGATATATTCAGCAGGCAGATTTGGGTTTTGGGCGCTGGGCATCAAGGCCACAAGGCCGGGGGCGTGCAGACGCATATCAAATACGCTCGTATATCCTGTGCTTGGAAGCATGGCGCCATAAAAATACTCATACAGTCCGTCAAGTTCATAGATGGTAAAATAATCATAGGGACGATAAGACAAGAGATTTGCCTTATCAAAATCACCCTTATTTCGGAAGTATTCAATAGCCTTTTCTCTTGACCATTTATGACGGTGAAATGAGAGGTCGCTTGAAATGATATATCGCATTTCTTGCTCAATGGCGGCCAAATCCGCCAGCTGAAGCCTCATTTGCTCAAATTCTACATAGATGCCCGGGCCTATGGAGTGCTGAATAATAATCTGGATGTCAGGGAACAATCTGTTGACCGCCAAAAGAAAAACAAACCGCAGGGATCGCTCATAGATGCGGCGGCCTTCTTCTTGCGCATAGGTAATGGGCTGCAGTACGGTATCTTTGCTGATCATGCTGCATAATTCCAATACTCTGCCGCCTTCAAAGGCGCCGAGGCAGATTTCTTGTCTCTCCGGAATGAGCTCCTGAAAAACTTCAAGGACTGTCACAGGCTGCGGAAAAACTCCATTTCGGTTTTCTACCCATATTTTCAAAGTGACTTCCCTCTTTTCTGCACTGTAGCTTTTTGCTGCCACTGCAAATGCTTGGTCGTAACATAAGCAGGGTTTTGTTCATCAGATAAATATACCCGCCGTTTGGCTATCAATTGCTCTTCATTGTCATTAAAGGTTACTTGCGCATACATCAAGCCATGGTCAGGGCAGTCTGCCAGTGCGGTTTTAATGCCTCTATGAATGACATATCCTTCATGCGCATGCCCTTTTTTGCCGCATACAGGGCAGGGGATGAGTTTTCCAAAGCTGCTTGAAAAGTATCCCCGCTCGCTCTTGACGGCCTTTTCCTCGCTTGCCTCGCGTTTGCCGTTTCTGGTTTTTCCAAGCTGGCGCGCGGTTTCAGGATGATTGAGGGCAGCCCTGGCATCGGGAAATTGCTGAAATACCAGCGCGGTATAATAGGCATCATCCACTGCGTTATGAAAGGGGTGTTCATCTGTCACGGGAATGCCATAAAAATTCAGCGCAGCGGACAAGCCTTTGCGGTCTTTCCCATCTTTATTAACGGCACAATAAAGTTTCTGCAAATCATAAAATTTCGGCAGTTCTTTTTTGGTTTTAAAAAAGTCCAAATTCTGCTGAAATACCGAAATATCATCGCTGCCCCAGGTAAGAAGAACGGCATCCTCTCCGCACCAGTCAATAAATTGATCCAGCACTGGCGCAAAGCGAGGGGCATCGGAGAGATCTTCCTGTGTAATACCGGTGATGCGCCTGATGCGGGGGTGCAGTTTCAGATAGTGTTCAGGTGCAATCAACCGGCTAAACGAGCCTTTCATTCGACGCTGTTCATCCAGTTTTACTGCCCCTATCTGAATCATTTCAAACATCAGTCTGTCGCCGACTCTTCGAAAGATGCTGCTTTGATGGCTGAGAGGCTGGTTCCATTCTAAATCAATGATAATATATTGCACGTAAATAAGAGTCTCCTGTTTTATAGTTGCGCTGCAGAGTATCCGGCCAGCGCGCCGGTTGAAAAGGCGATTTGCAGATTGAATCCCCCCGTATATCCATCAACATCCAAAATTTCTCCGGCAAAATAAAGGCCAGGTGCTATTTTTGACTGCATGGTGGAAGGGTCGACATCTTTTAAGTCGATTCCTCCTCGAGTAATCACGGCTTCTGCGATGGGGCGGGCACGCGATAATTTTATTGGAATATTCTTTAAGGACTGGCAAATTTGCATACGCTGACTGGCATTGAGCTGACTTGATTGAACGCCCATATCCACTGGGCATATAGCGGGAAAAGCAGCTGCCAATGAGCTGGGCATGAGCTGTGAGAGCAGGCTGTGGACCTGTTTTCTCCCGCCTTCCTGCAGCATGGTTTTCAATCTCTCATCGAGCTGTGCTAATGATACTGCAGGCTTCAGATCGATGCTGCAGGTAATTTTATCCACATCAAGCCCTGCCAAATGGCTGCTCATGCTAAGAACCAAAGGACCCGTGATACCAAAATGTGTAAAAAGCATCTCTCCCTGCTGCGAAAATAGTGTTTTTTTCTTGATTCTCGCTTCCAGAGTGACGTTCTTAAGTGTTAATCCCTGCAATGGTCTAGACCAGCTGTCGCTGGTTTCATAAGGTACCAGAGAACCTGCGCAGTCGGTCACCCGATGTCCCAGAAGTCTGGCAAACTCATATCCGTCCCCGGTGGAGCCGGTCGAGGCATAACTCAACCCGCCTGTAGCGATGACAACACTGTCGGCTGACAGACTGCTGCCATCACTGAGCAGAACATTAAACCGACCATCGGAGACTTGCTGAACTTCCTCAACCTTTGTATGCAAGAGAATATTTGCTTCTTGAATTCCATTTTCCAGTGCACGGATGACGTCAGATGATTTTTGCGTGACCGGAAAAACACGCTGCCCTCTCTCGACCAAGGTATCGCAGCCCAGTTCACGCAGTATATCTCTTAGCCCCTGGGAAGACAAAAAGTCCATTGCGGAATATAAAAACCTCGGGTTTCGGGTGATATTATTCATAAACTCATCACCTTGAACGTCATTGGTGACATTGCAGCGCCCTTTTCCGGTGATATAGAGTTTTTTCCCCAGCTTTTGGTTGTGCTCCAGCAGCTGCACCTGCGCACCCTGACGCAATGCAAATAAGGCGGCCATCATCCCCGAGGGACCGCCGCCTATGATGATAATTTCCTTAAACTTTCTGGGCATAGATTCTAAAAGCGTCCCAGACATCTTCCATCTGGTTGAAATTGCGGTCCAGAGTTTCTCGATTGTAACGGCCAAGGGCTGCAATGAGCGCGTTTATCAGCGACATAGGAGCTGCCATCGAATCCGCGAAAGACGTCATATCGGTCCTTGCATCAAGGCAAAGATCAGAAACATCATGTAAGGGACTGAGAGGTCCATCCGTTATTGCGATGACTTCAACATTGTGAGTTTTTGCAAACTGCATGCATTCAA
Source organism: Clostridiales bacterium (assembly GCA_012512355.1). Classification (GTDB taxonomy): domain Bacteria; phylum Bacillota; class Clostridia; order Christensenellales; family Aristaeellaceae; genus UBA1038. The sequence goes on from JAAZEI010000361.1 coordinate 6,470, forward strand.
GCGTACGGTTTGAATAACGGGGAAAGGAGATGGCAATGAGAACATCACCGGGTTTGATGCGCGCAATGGTTTCAAAGGTATCATTGATAATGCTATTGACCAGCCGCACATCATCGAAGATATATCGCAGGTAATAGGCGAAAAACTGCGCCAAAGGTGAAGCTGAGCGCTGGCCGATCAAATAAATAGATTTTGCCTTTGATATTTGTTCAACAACCTGCTCAAAAACATCTGCGTTAAGGTGTTCAATGGTGGCTCGGATATTCTGCATATCTGTGCGAAGCACTTCCGCGGGCAAATCCGTTGAGGAAAGGTCGCTTGACATGGTCAGGCGCTGTGAGGGTGTCAGCCGGTGGCGCACAATTTCTTTCAGGGCACGCTGCATTTGAGGATAGCCTTCATATCCGCAGGCGTTGGCGAAGCGGACCACTGTGCTTTCGCTGACTTCAACAACATCGCCAAGTTTAGCGGCCGTCATAAAGACGACCTTATCATAATTGCCTTCGATAAAAGAAGCTATTTTGCGGTGGCCTTTGCTCAGCCTTTTTCCCGACAAGTTGAGCTGCTGCATAATAAGCTGGTTATCGTTCATATTTTAATCCTCTCGGCTGCCAAAAATACCATCGAATAAATGATTGTTATCAGCAAAGCCACCAACAAATGTGCAGGTGATATAACCGTCTTTGCATAGCTGCACATCAGTATTAGGTTTGATGGGTTCCGTCGCAGCGCCAGCTTCAATCCAAAAATAAGGAACGCCGCGAGGGTTAATGCGCTTAATGTATCTGTCCATATAAAAGCTGTCGCTTGCGGGACAGATGCGGGGACCCTTTAAATCATGAGGTAGATAGCTCTCCGCATTGACGTTTAGAAACGTTAGCCTCGGCATAGATTTTTCATGAAGGCGCGGCAGCAAATCAAGTGCGAAGTCTGACAGATTTTTAAGCATGTCATTTGTCGCATTGATGCCGATTGATAAAGCCATGGAAGGAATATTAAGCATGGCGGCTTCTCTTGCGGCGGCGGCTGTACCCGAATAATACAGCGCAGCGCCTAAATTGGTTCCGTCATTAATTCCTGAAAGACAAAAATCGATCGGGTCATCTTCCGCCAGATAGCTTCCAAGCCGTACGCAATCAACGGGACTGCCATCCACTGCATAAGCTTTTGCGCCTGGAATGTCATAAGGCTTGGCCAACAGTGAATTGGAGATTGTCAGGCGATGGCTCATGGCACTTTGCTGTGTGGCGGGTGCAGAGACAGTGACCCGGTGGCCGCGTTCAAGCGCTGTTTGGGTGAGAATCAACAGACCGGGAGAAAAGATACCGTCGTCATTGCTGATGAGTATGTGCA
>JAAZEI010000043.1 GCA_012512355.1 Clostridiales bacterium
AACCTTTGTTGAGGGTTCGAGTCCTTCTGCCCCTGCCAAAAGAAGCGAGTTTTAAGAACTTGCTTCTTTTTTGTTAAAGACAATTCGCCTGACTTTAGCATGCGTCTATCAAACGCGATTCACTATTTCCTGCAGTTTTTCCGTCTCTTCCTGTAAAGATTCCCTTGCCTGGATTAAATTAATGATTTTTTTAACCAAATGAAATAAGGGTTTGTTTTCTCGATAATCAGCTGGTACAAAATAGTCAATTCTGTCTTCTTTAAACAATTGATGTACTTTTTTCGGGCATGACTTGTGCGCGTCGTATACACCGATGGACGTGCCGCCTTTCTTTTTCAATAGATTCATGCAGGGGATATCTGTTTCGCTGTCACCGATATAAATCATGTTGCGATAGGGTAAATAAAGCTCTTGTTCAGAAAGGCTGTCATTGACTCTGTCATCGTTTTCTTCAAATGCTCCTTTGGCAATTCTAAAGAGATATTGAGTTTTGTTGGTGTAGTTAATTGCCTGAGCAGGCCAGATGGCGACATCCTCGGGAGAATAATAAAAAGCAGAAGCATAGATGCGTTTGATGTATGGCGCAACCAGGCTGCCCTGGATGATTTCTTTGAGACCTGAAGAGATGATGTAATGTTCAACCGTGATACCCTGTGTTATCGCATAAGCGTTGATCAAATCAAACCAGGTACTAACCCCTGGATAGAGTTTTATTCTCTCACCCAGCTTCTCAAAGGCGGATCGGCTCAGCGACAGCCCGCTCGCTTCGGCTTTGTCCAGCATCATTTTCATCCAGGAAAGGTTTTTGTCCATGCTGCCGGAATGTGCCATGCTGTCAGATTCGTCCCAGAAATCATCGATTTTCATGCCGACAGAAGGGATAAAGCTGAAAGTTTGCATATCGTCAATTGCAAGGGTTTTATCAAAGTCATAGCAGATGGCCATACGTTTCATTGATATAGTTTACCTCAGTTTCATACCGTTTGGCTGTAACATTAAATTAATGAGAAATGGGCGTATCGGATTTTTTCTTGTGCAATCGTAATTTAAAGGAGTTTATCATGTGCATTTCTGCCAAGCAAAGGCTCGACTATGTGGATAGGCTGCGCTAGCTGAAGCTTATGGTATTTGCGATATAATCATAGCATGAGATTGAGCAATTTGCTATGTGTTGGTTTATTCAGAATAAAAAGGATGAATTTTAAGCTAATCAAAACAATCTGTAAATCGGACGTCTGATGATGGGCGTAATTGGACTTTTGTCTGCGGGCTTAACCTTATAAAAATAAGTTGTAGAATGAATTGCCCCAATGGGAAATATAGGGTCATCCGGCTGTGCGATCAATTACACTGAAGTTGCAAAATCAAAGCAAGGAATCCGGGAAAGATGAACCCAGACGAACATATTACTATAGGGTGGAATGGAAGTATCTGAGTGAGGCGGAACAGATACAAGATTGAGGACTCTGGTAGAAGCCCGCCACAACGCGGGAGAGATAACTATACAATTGAAACGGGATCGGGGGACAATATGCTATTATGCTCATCCCTACAGCACTTGGGAGCGTGGGAGCAACGAGAACGAGAACAAGCTCATTGAGCGCTTGATCCCCAGGGGAACAGACAGCGGCAAGCTGTCCGCTGACGCCATCCCTAGGGTAGAGCACTGGATGAATAACTATCCCCGGCACATCCTGGCATACAGGACAGCGCAAGAGGTTTATTCAGCAGCTTAGGTGAACGGTCGTACGGTATGGGCAATTAAACTTGCAATCTTCACAAAAATATATGAAAGAATTAAATTTATTGCCTTATAGTTTATAAGATGCTATGATGATAAAAATATAACTCGAAAATATAAAATGTAAACAGGAGGAACTCACATGAAAAGGTTATTGGCTTTTTTTCTTATCTGTATGTTGCTTTTGCCGAATCTTGCTGTGTTTGCTGAAACGACAGAAACTAAAGTCTTCGATTACAAGATTCTTGAAAATTTCCCGGGATATGAATACAATAAATTTGATAAAACCTGGGATTATAAATCGACATATCTGACTGATGAATTAGATGCAGGGTTTAGGCTTGAACTGACGGGCACTCAAACCGAGGTGACGGGAGTGTCGATGGTTATAATAACCTTAGAACGAACACCTGCTGATCTTGCTATTTTTGTAGATGATAAACTCTATACTTACTCAAATTTTGCGAATACATATAATAGTGATAACGCCAGAACAATGCTGTTGGGATATGTTGGAAAAAACATGATAAAATATATGGCGACAGCCAAAAGAATTGAGTTTCAAATAGCATGCAGAACTGGCAACCCAATTCAACACATAATAACTTTACAAAAATTTCAAGAAGTCATTACTATGTGTAATAATTTGATGAATCTTGGCACATTGGATTTTATAGACGATAGCAATGACAAAACGATTGATGAGACTTTTGAAGCAGCTGTTGAATAAATCAAGCATTAGTAGCTAGTCATCAGAACTGAGCCTTATTCCTGTCTGTTTGCATACTGAGACACTCACGCATTAAGACAGACGGCTTTAACCGTCGTTTTGCAGAAAAAAATGCAAACATTACCATAAAACCAGGCAGTTACAACATGTCATATAAAAAGGTTAAATAACAGTTCAAGAATATTTTGCTGTACCTGTAAAAAAATACATGTTTGTAAAGAGCATACCCTTGTTTTTTTGTCCGGTACAGTATAGCGATGTTTATATTGTAATGACATTTACTTTTAAATTGCTTTGTTTTATCAGCGCTCACAAAAAGTGCTTGACACATTCTTTTATATTTTATATTATATACTTCGTGGCCTAAAGCTGGTGATGGGGAATTGTGTAACGGCAGCACCTACGACTCTGACTCGTATAGTCTAGGTTCGAATCCTAGTTCCCCAGCCAACTCGCCCCCGTGGTCTAGTGGCCTAGGACACCGCCCTCTCAAGGCGGCAACACGGGTTCGAATCCCGTCGGGGGTACCAAACTGAACTTTGATATTTAAGATATCTGGTTCTTTTTTTTTGAGTTTTTATATTATATAGTCATTTAAAAAGCAAGGGTATGTCATGCTTAAGTATCTCGAAATCATTATAATTATTTTTTTCTATAAAACTGGGTAGAATCCCTTTACTCGTGTGAGATGAGATGCCGACTAAACCAGACAAACCAGCGCCATACCATTTTGCACTACACGATAATATTGAGCGCAGGAATTAATGAAAACGATAGAAAAAGCAAAAAAACTTTGCCAAACAATTCATAGGGAGCAATTCGACGAAAATGGACAAGTCTACTTTGATTATTTAGAAACCATTGCCCAGGCTTGTTTTTTCGATGAAATGAAGATAGTAGTATATCTACAGGATGTGACAGCGAACAGCGCAGGCTCCGCCAGTTTAAATGAGATCAGGCTGACATTTGGAAATGAGATTGGTGATGCAGTGGACGCTATGACGCGCAGAATGTCGGAAGCGTATAGCGCGTATCTGCTGCGTTTAAAGGAAAACCCTTTGGCTTTTGGCGTGATGCTTAAAAACACCTGGCATAAAATGCAAACACTGGTCATCGAATATTCCAATGAGCTCAGCACCGCGCAAAATCACGATATTGATGCTCCTGAGATATTGCTTGCCTGAAAATCTGTGAAAATAACAAGCACAATTAAATTTATCAGGCAATAGTCCGTTCTATAGCTAAGGATATGCCTAATTTCTTGTTAGCGTTTTATTTATCGGATAGCTTTATTTAGCATGAGGGTATATACTAAGGA
>JAAZEI010000362.1 GCA_012512355.1 Clostridiales bacterium
AGCCCGGCACCCGTTCCAATGACAACCAGGTCAAACATTCATCTTACCTCTGCTCTCTTAATCGTTCCTGTGCAATGTTCAAGCGCGGGCGAGTAAATATAAGTTTAAGCCCCGAGCCAAATGCACTACAAATTATTATACCCAACTTTGACTCATTTTGCTAAGTTTTTTCAAAACAAAAACAAGGGCCTCTACTGCTTCCCTTGCCAACAACCTAAGGGGATGATAAACTCAGCACCAGAAAAGATAAAGGCGGGCAGGCATGAAAAAAAACCTTTGCGTACTGTGGGAGCTTGACCCGGCCAGCAAAGCGCGCTGCGAAGAACTCTCCAGGGCATTCGTGGGGAGCCCCTTTTTATGCACCAGCTTTCATCCGCACATCACCCTGGGCTGCTATGAAAATGTCTCCAGCAGACGCCTGAATAACTATGTCAGACGATTTGCCAAGAAAATTGAACCCTTTAGCGTAAAATTCGATGAGCTGAGCCTGCTCAACCCGCAGCGCCCTGTGTGCCTGCCTGCATTTGACGGGAAGTTAAAAGAGCTCTACGGCAAATTTCATCGGCGCTTTGATGCCTACGCGGACAGGTGGACAGCCAAAGCCATTGGCTTATACACACCGCATGTTTCTTTGGCTTACAGAAGCGGCTCCCTAGACCCTGCCGCCCTCATCCGGCTGACAGAAGCCTTCTCGCCTTTTGAAGCGCAGGTGCAGGGCATCAGCTTATCCTGGATCAGGGGTGAAAATGATTATGAGATACTGGCAAGCTATCCCATACAGTCCAGCCAGAAATAAATCGATGCACAAATAAAGGTATCACTTCATTTATATCCTGAAATATATCCTGAAAAATCCACGGAGGTTTTATTGATGTCATTTGAACGGGTGAACACTTTTCTACAGGAACGCGGCATGGCGCAGCGAGTGCAGGAGTTTGATGTGTCCAGCGCTACCGTGCCCCTGGCTGCCCTGGCCCTGGGCGTTGAAGAATCAAGAATCGCCAAAACCCTCTCCTTTCGCGGCATGCAAGCACCTGCCATTCTCGTTGTAACCGCAGGAGATGCCCGCATCGACAACGCGAAGTTCAAATCCGCTTTTAATATGAAAGCCAAGATGCTCACCTCATCCGAAGTCCGAGAGTACACCGGCCACGAAGTGGGCGGTGTTTGCCCTTTTGATGTTAAACCGGGCATACATATCTATTTGGATGAAAGCTTAAAACGCTTCGATGCCGTTTATCCCGCCTGCGGCAGCGCCAACAGCGCCGTAGCGCTTCACCCGGATGAACTGCAGATTTTATCCGCGGGTGAGTGGGTCGATATGTGCAAAACAACCCCTTAGTACGCCCGTCTTTTGACATCACCTGCTGTCTTCATCCCTTGAGTCTGCCTTGTTGAATTGGTCTGTTTGTTGACAAAAAAGAACAAATCTTTATAATTAAGTTTAGATACTCAAGAGGCTGATGACAGCGCAAAGACCTGCTCAAACTCTTTTTGGTTTATGATAAACCGGCTTAGAATACCTTGAGCACAGCCAAAACAATACTCCATATCAATCTTGGACCGCATTGTCTCAGCCTTGCAAGTATGGTGTAAACTGGTAATAATCTAATAATAAAGGAGAATTTATATGAAAAAACTACTCGCACTGCTCCTGGCATCGATGATGCTGCTCTCCATGACCGCTGTTTTTGCGGATGTCGCACAAGATGTTGAATCGGCAAAAGAGCTGACCCACGAAGAGCTGGTCCAAAAAGCCAAAGCCGAAGAAGGCACCTTTATTGTCTACGGCAATACAAGCCGCATCACCACAGCGCTGGAAGACTTCAGCAAGCTGTATGATATCCCCGGCGAGGGGAATAACCTCAAAGACGCGGAAATCTACACCAAACTGGAAATTGAAATTGACGGCAGCGCAAAAGGTGCCGATATGGTCATGATTCAGGATGGCGCCTCCCTCATCTATATGCTCAACAATGACTACTTGGTCAATTATCTGCCGGCCGCACTCGCGGGATCCGTCGCGGAAGATGACCAGAACCCCCTGGTGCAGCAGTACATCAACAAGCTGTTCATCTACAGCAACATTGATGACAAGGTGGCCCCCATCAAGAATGTCTGGGCGCTGACCGAGCCTGCCATGAAAGGCAATGTCATCTTCAAGAACCCCGAGACCGAGCAAGTGAATATGAACTTCCTGGTGATGCTCACCAGCGACGACTGGTCGGATAAACTCGCTGATGCCTATAAGAGCTATTTTGGCAAGGACATTGAGCTGGGAGACTTTAAAAACGCCGGCTACAAGTGGATCGCTGAATTCCTGTCCAACAGCGTGTTCGGCTCTTCTGATACTTCCATTGCAGAAGAAATCAGCCAAACCACCGCCAGCGGAAAAATTGGCTTGTTTGTACTGAGCAAACTGCGCTCCTCCTCCGTCTTGGCAGACAACCTGACCGTCGCGCAGTATGATGCCTCAGAAAACAACTATACCGTCGAGCCTTTCTCAGGCTTCATTTATCCCATGTATGCCCTGGTATCCTCAGGCGCGACACGCCCCTACACCGCCATGCTGTTCATCGAGTACCTCATGGGTGCAGAAGGCTTCGCGCCCTGGGGCAAGAGCATTGGCGCCTATTCCACCAACCAGGACCTTGTACCGCTTGAAGGCGACTTGCCCATCAGTGTGTGGAAAGACAGCCTGGTCGTTGAAAACCCCGCCTACATCCTCGAAAATTATGAAGATGTATCGACCTTTGTGACCAAATATCTCCAATAGTCAACCAATCACACAGGCCGGGCAGCTACACCCTGCCCGGCCTGTGTTTTAGAAAGAGGGGCCTGTGATTAAATCAAATCCTTTGCGCTGGCGCCGGCTCATGGGCCGTGTCCGCTCTTTTTTATCAAAGCCCGCGAACATTATTCTGCTGGTATTTTTTATCATCCTCACCCTGCTGACCCTTTATCCCCTGGTCATCCTATTATGGGAAACGGTCATCGTGCATGCCGGCCGCGAAGCCAGGGCGATCGGTCTTAAAAAAGGCGCCACCACGTTGTATCATTTCAAACGCTTGCTCTTTACCCTTGATGACGGGGGAGCAGGCGGCATTCGCCTATCAAACAGCTGGATACAGTTTTACGAGCCGCTGTTTAACACGCTGTCTGTCTCCATCACCTCCTCTGCCATTGCCATTGCTTTTGGCGGAACCGTGGCATGGTTTGTGGCGCGCACGAACATCAAATACAAAAAGTTTATTTCCACTGTATTTGTATTCCCCTATATTATGCCTTCGTGGACCCTGGCTTTATTCTGGCAGAGCTTCTTTAAAAATGTCAATGTGGGCACCGGCACATCAAACGGCATCATGGCCTCCGTGTTTGGCATATTTGTCCCCCAATGGTTTGTGTATGGCTATTTTCCTATCTCCTTTGTTCTGGGCCTTCATTACGCGCCTTTTGCCTACATCCTCATCGGGGGAATCCTGCGCAACATGGACGCCAACCTGGAGGAAGCCGCGACCATCCTCAAGACACCCCGCAGTCGAATCCTGTCTCGCATCACCCTGCCCATTGTCATGCCTGCCATGATGTCCACCCTGCTGCTTGTCTTTGCCAGCAGCATGAGCGCCTATGCGGTCCCCATCTTCCTGGGCTCCCCCGTGCGCTACTATGTGCTGTCAACAAAGATGAAATCGCTGATGGATACCTACAGCGGCCAGGCCTATATCATCGCCGCGGTGATGATTTTGTTTGGGGTTATCATTCTGGCACTTAATAAAAAGATGACGGGTTCGCGCAAATCTTTTACCACGGTGACGGGCAAATCCTCCCAGATTGCCCTGGTCAATCTCAAGCGCGCCAACCGGCCCATCGCCCTGCTGCTGGTGGTGATCCTGGCCCTCGCGGCAGTGCTGCCGCTGATTACTTTCGCCGCTGAATCCGTCATCATCAAAGCGGGCGATTATTCATTCAGCAACATGACTCTTGAATTTTGGATAGGCAAAGACCTGCAGTATCTGGATCAGGGGGACAGCAACGGCATCCTGTTTTCACCCAAAGTATGGAAAGCCCTGGGCTACAGCCTGGCCCTTGCCGTGACCTGCGCGCTGGTGGCAGGCACCAGCGGGATGCTGGTAGGCTATGGAATTGCCAAGCGCAAAAACAGCAAGCTGGCCAACGCCGTCAACAGCCTGTCCTTCTTCCCCTACCTGATGCCGTCGCTGGCTTTTGGCGCTATCTACCTGGCCATGTCCACGCGCGTTTCATGGCTCAATGGCTTTGTGCTGCTGGCGCTTGTCGGCTCTGTTAAGTACCTGCCCTTTGCCTCACGCTCCGGCGTAAATGCGATGCTGCAATTGTCTGGCGAAATAGAAGAGGCAGCGCTGGTTGTCGCCGTACCCTGGTGGAAGCGGATGACGCGGATTATTTTCCCCATCCAAAAAGCAACCTTCCTCTCAGGCTACCTGCTGCCCATGATTTCCTGCATGCGTGAGCTGTCTTTGTTTGTGCTGCTTGTGCCCACCAGCAACACCATCCTGACGACCATGCTCATGCAGTACTCCGAAAAGGGCTGGGCGCAATTTGGCAACGCCATTAACCTTTTGATTATCGTGGTCGTTTTGACCCTGAACTTTACTGTCAACAAACTGACCGGAGCGTCAATTGATAAAGGCGTAGGAGGCTAAGATGCCGGAAATTATTTTAACCAATGTCACCAAACGTTTTGGTAAATTCACAGCTGTGGACAATCTGAACCTCACTATCCAAAACAATGCCTTTATTACACTGCTGGGTCCTTCAGGCTGCGGTAAAACAACAACCCTGCGGATGATCGCGGGGCTGGAGGACCCCACGGAGGGCAGCATCTCCATTGACGGCAGAGTTGTCTATGACGCGGACCGCGGCATCAACCTGTCACCTGACAAGCGTGATGTGGGTTTCCTGTTTCAAAACTATGCTCTGTGGCCGCATATGACCGTCTATCAGAACATTGCCTTCGGCCTTGAAAACCTCAAATGGGATAAGCCAGCCATCAGAGACCGTGTGACCCAGCTGCTGGAGATGCTTAAGATTGAACAGTTTGAGGAGCGTTACCCCTCCGAGCTGTCAGGCGGCCAGCAGCAGCGCGTGGCCATTGCCCGAACCCTGGCGCCCAAACCCCAGGTGCTGTTCATGGACGAACCCCTGTCCAACCTGGATGCCAAGCTGCGCATGGAAATGCGCGCCGAGCTCAAACGCCTGCACATCGATACCAAGGCTACCTTTGTGTATGTTACACATGACCAGCTGGAGGCGATGACGCTGTCCACCAAAGTGTGCATTATGGAAAATGGCGCCTTGCAGCAGTACGCACCTCCACTCCAGATGTATGCCAGGCCGCACAACCTGTTTGTCGCGGACTTCATGGGCAATCCGCCAATGAACTTTCTCCACGGCAAAGCCAGCAAGGATAGTATGGGCACCATAAAAGTTGAAATGAATGACTGGGAAGCATCCTTTGAACCCGATCAAACCATCAGCCTGGAGGGTGAGGACGTGGTGCTGGGCATCCGTCCTGAATACATTACCATCAATGAAGACGGCCACTTGCCCGCACAGGTTTATTCCACCCTGCCCGCCGGCATGGAAACCACCGTCAGACTCACCTTGGGAAAGACGCCAATAACAGCCGTTGTGTTTGGCGGTGTTGATTACCCCTTTGACAGCACTGTCATGCTTGGCTTCAAAGGAGACAACATGATGCTGTTTGATAAAAAGAGCGGCGAGAGCATCGCCTCTGG
>JAAZEI010000363.1 GCA_012512355.1 Clostridiales bacterium
CTTCGGTTCAGATTACTGCAAGCCACAACCCTGCAGAGTATAATGGGCTGAAGATAAGCAGGACCAAAGCTCTGCCAGTTGGTTCGGAAACCGGTCTGAAGGAACTTGAGGCCATGGTAAAGAACGACCCCATCGTTGTGTCTGAGAAAAAAGGGTCCATCATCAAAAAAGATGCCAGGACTCCCTATCTCGCATTCCTCAAGCAGTATGCCCCAGACACCTCAAACCTGAACATATCCTTTGACCTCTCCCATGGTATGGCCAATCTTTTGGCTAAATGGTCCTAGTATTCTTGTCATAACAATTGTTTATCAGCCAGCTGCTCGCTTACTTGACCAATCTAGAATTAATGCCTATAATCGTTGCGTTCGCAATCATTGCATCTGCAATGAATATCAGCCAAGGAGATGACAATGCCCCAAATTACTCGAGACCTTAATATTATTGCCAGGTGCAGTTATCAGTTCCGAACTTGCTTACTATCCAAACACGGAATCAGTGCAGCACAGGCACCCTATATTCTGCATATTTGTTCAAAACCAGGGATGTCACAAGAGCAATTAGCAAACGCTTTAAATGTCAACCCTTCCAACGCAACCCGGCAGCTTTCCCTGCTTGAAAACCAGGGATACATCAAACGTGTGGTTTCACCCCATGACAAGCGTATCATTGAGCTATACCCCACTGAGAAAGGCCGCCAGGCAGCGCCAGTCATCAAGAAGGTAAATCAGCAGTGGCATGATTATTTAACGCAGACCTTTGATCCTGCATCCCTTTTGTCCCTTGAAAATATGCTTGGAAAAATGCGCAGCCTTGCTCTTGAATGGAATGCAAAGGGGGCTGTTTCGCCATGAATACTCTCCTACAGTATCTGAAGCCTCATAAAGGCGCCATGATTCTAACTGTTTCTGTGAAATTTTTTGCAACGATGATGGACCTGATTATCCCATCCATCCTGGCCAAAATCATAGATGATGCTGTTCCTAAAAACGAACCGAGGCTGATTTATCAATGGGGCGCTGTCATGATACTATGTGCGGTGCTTTCCATCATCAGTAATATATTTGCCAACCGCAATGCGGCTGTCACTTCCGGGAAAATTACACAGAAGCTTCGGCATGATTTGTTTTCACGGGTCAGCTATCTGTCCGCGCAGCAGCTGGATGGGCTGACGCAATCTTCCGCCGTATCCCGTTTGACTTCCGACACTTATTATATCAATCAATTTTTAAACCGAACACAGCGCATGGGCGTCAGAGCGCCTCTATTGCTGATTGGCGGTCTGATCATGACTTTAACGCTGGATTTTAGGCTGACGCTGGTATTGGTATTTACCTTGCCATTCATTTCTATCATTGTCTACCAGATTACAAAAAAAAGCATCCCTATTTACAGGAAACAGCAGAGGGTCCTTGATGACCTTATTCGAGTCATGCAAGAGAACATTGCAGGTGTGCGCATCATCAAAGCTTTATCAAAAACCCAGCACGAACAGGAACGGTTTGACAAGGTCAATGTCAGGCTTGCAGATACAGGCCAGAAAGCACGCCGCATTTCAGCTTTAAGCAGCCCTCTGACAAGTGTTACCCTTAATTTGGGCCTCACTTTGGTAATACTGGCAGGTGCATATATGGTTCATCAAGGGCTGTCCACAACAGGAACTATCATCGCCTTTCTGAATTATTTTACTTTGATCTCAATGGCAATGATGGGTATTACCCGCATCTTTATTATGTTTTCACGAGGCCTTTCTTCTGCAGGAAGAGTAGCTGAGATTCTACAGCTTCCTGAGGATTTAAAAACAATAAAGCAGGATCATCCTCTATCAACGGATAAATATCTCAGCTTCGAGGAAGTGAGTTTTAGTTACAGCAATATCGATGACAATCTCAAAGACATTCATTTCTCACTTGCCCGCGGTGAAACCATGGGCATCATCGGTGCTACCGGCAGTGGCAAAACAACACTTATTAATTTGATGCTGCGTCTTTATGATGCCAATAAAGGCAGAATCTTCATCAAAGGCAGAGACATAAAGACCATGTCCACAGAAGATTTACGCTCCTCTGTCGGAGTTGTCTTTCAAAATGACTTTATAATCGCCGGTACCATTCGAGATAACATACGTTATTATCGAGATATCTCGGATGAACATATATGGCAAGCAGTCCAGGATGCACAAGCGGCTCCTTTCATCCGTGAAACAGGTGAGGGACTGGACTATAGGGTCGCCCAAAAAGGAAACAACCTTTCGGGTGGGCAAAAACAGCGCATTCTTATCGCGCGTGCTTTGGCAGGAAAACCGGAACTACTGATATTCGATGACAGTTCCTCTGCCCTTGACTATCGCACCGATGCCGCACTTCGCAAAGCACTCAAAAAAAATTATCAGGACACAACCACCATTATCATTGCCCAGCGTGTTTCCTCCATCATGGGCACAGATCATATTATGGTATTGGAAGATGGACGACAGATTGGTTATGGTCGTCACGAAGAACTGCTAAAATCGAATCCTGTTTACCGGGATATCGCATCCACACAAATGGGAGTGGAAGGTGGTGCTTTGATTGACTAAACCTCAAAACACTGCTTTTAAGCGTTCCGACACCGGTCAGCCGATCTTGAAAACTTCCCGTTTGATCTTGCTCAAAAGAATGTGGAAATATCTTGGCCATTACCGCAAGCTATTGATGCTCGCGATGCTGCTGCTGGTATTGACAAACGCCTTGTCGCTTGTAGGACCTAAACTATCAGGTCTGGCTATCGATGCGATTGGCATCAAAAAAGGACAGGCCAACTTTGAAAGAGTCTTTTTATTCTCTAGCCTCATGGCAATATCTTACATAGGCTCTGCCTTTTTTAGTTATCTTTTAAATAGAGTTACCGTGAAGCTTACGCGCAATACAACCTACAAAATGCGAAAAGATGTATTTGACAAGCTTGTCAGCCTTCCCGTGGGTTTTTTTGACCAGCATCAGGCAGGAGATCTTATCAGTGTACTTTCCTACGACGTGGATACAGTCAACGAAAGCCTCTCAACAGATTTCCTGCAGATCCTCAACAGCGTCCTGACAGTCACCGTGTCTCTTGTTTTTATGCTGACCATCCAACCCCTGCTTGTGAGTATTTTTGCAGTAACCGTCCCTCTCACCATCATTTACACCAGATGGATTACTAAGAGAACAAAGCCAATGTTCAGAAGACGTTCTGCAAAATTGGGAGAACTGAATGGCTTTATGGAGGAAATGATTTCAGGCCAAAAGACTACCAAAGTTTATGGCCGGGAAGATGAAGTCATCAGAGAGTTTGATGATATCAACGCTCAAGCTGTTGAAGCTTATACGACCAGTGAGTACTATGGCACCATGGTAGGACCTTCTGTCAACTTTATTAATAATATGTCTCTGGCTGTCATCAGCGTTTTCGGCTCTTTATTGTTCCTTGCTGGTCGAGTCGGTTTGGGAGATATCTCTTCCTTTATTCAGTATTCGAGGAAATTTTCCGGCCCCATTAATGAGACAGCCAGCATACTGGGTGAACTGCAAAGCGCCTTCGCAGCTGCTGAGCGTGTTTTCAAATTAATAGACCAGAAAGAAGAAAAGCCTGATGCAGAAAATGCGCATCGTCTCAATCAGGTAAACGGAGACGTCGCGCTGCAGCATATCAATTTCAGCTATTTACCAGGAAAACCCATTATTCAGAACTTCAATATGCATGCCAAACCCGGCTCACTCACAGCTATTGTAGGTCAAACAGGAGCCGGAAAGACAACCCTTATCAATTTGCTCATGCGATTTTATGATATCGACAGCGGGCAAATACTTGTAGATTCACAGGATATTTATCACCTTACACGAGAAAGTCTCAGAAAAGCTTTTACGATGGTCCTTCAGGATTCATGGTTGTTCTATGGTACTGTTTTTGAGAATATTGCCTATTCCAAGCCCAATGCCAGCAAAGAAGAAGTAGAAAACGTTGCCCGCACAGCCAAAATGCATAGTTTTATTACAAAGTTACCCAAAGGTTATGATACGATGATTGGCGATGACGGTGTCCCTATATCAAAAGGGCAAAAACAATTGTTAACGATTGCACGGGCTATGCTGTCAGATGCTCCCATGCTGATACTCGATGAGGCAACTTCCAATGTCGATACCCAGACAGAGCGGCAAATACAGGCTGCAATGCGCGAACTCATGGCAGGGCGCACTGCTTTTGTCATAGCGCACCGTTTGTCCACCATTGAAAACGCAGATAACATTTTAGTCATGGAAGATGGCAATATCGTCGAACAAGGTCAGCATGCAGAATTGATGAACAAAAACGGATTTTATGCCAGGCTATACAAAGCCCAGTTTGAAGTGAGCTAACATGGAGACATGTTATTGAACTGCTGATTTTGGGTATAATTAATTATTCACAGGTTGACACGCAAGGCTGCTTAATAACCGTGTTGGTCATAGAAAGATCAGGAGGAAATTATGTCTAAAAAAACATGGTCTACCATTTTAGTTGTAGTTTTAATCATCGCAGCGGCAGTTGGTATTTATTTTGCCACCAGACCGGCTGCAGATACCCCACCGGTGGAAACCGCGGAACCAATTGTGACAGAAACTGCTATGCCAACAGATGAAGTTACATCCTCTCCTAGCGCAGAGCTCACACCTGAGCCTTCTCTCGAACCTCAGGCGGCTGTAACTGAAACCCTTTCAAGCAATTCTGCTCAAGAGGAAACCGCACAGCCTTTGGCTGATGTTTTAGTGGCAGCGGATGAAAAAGCCCAGGAACTATCCTCTTCTGTGGAAAAAAGTACAGAGGATCTAAAAGCTTCCGGCGAAGCGATTGTTGATGGGATGGAAGACAAAGCAAAAGCCGCCAAAGACTCCATAGACCAAACGATAGCAGATATCAAAGAAAAGTCTGATGTCGTAATCGCTGATACCAAAGAAAAAGTTGATGGAGTGTCACAGAATACTGAGGATAAACTCCAAGCTGCTGAGGATACAGCAGATGAAGCGCTGCGTGCGCTTTCAATGGATGGCCAAAAGGTAAAAGCGAGCATCTGGCACACTTTTACCAAAGATCAGGAGCAGTTTCTTGAAAAAACAGTGGCAGACTTTAATGCTGCACATGAAAACTACGAAATCGTACTGCTCAGCCAGCCTTACGAAGACTTTCTTGGCAGCGTTCGCAGTGCAGTAGTAGAAGGCATTGGGCCTGACATTATTTTCAACTATGCTTCCGAGGCTGCCGGCTATGTAAAACCAGGCCTGGTCGCAGATCTTGGGCAATATATCTACGACGATGAAATCGGGATTAAAGATTTTGAAGGTTCTCTTGTTGATGGCGTCATGAACGGCGAAGTCAAAGCCTTTGAAGACGGACTGATCCACTATCTGCCAGCCTACACCACCGGCCCCATTTTTTTCTATAACAAAACCCTCTTTGAAGAGCTGGATCTGAGTGTCCCCACCACCTGGGAAGAAATGGAAAAAGCAGCCAAAGTAATCTACGATGCAAAAGGCATTGCAATTGCAGGTTTTGATGACATCACAGACATCGTACAGATGCTCATCATGGAAACCCCCGATGGTGGTTATATCGATGTTTCAAACCAGCAGGTGCTCTTTGATACACCTGAAGTCAGAGCCAAGCTCGAATGGCTTGTTGACATGGTCGAAAAAGGATATTTCCGTCTAAAGCCCACCGGCAATTACTTCTCCGAAGACTTCAACTCAGGCATTGTAGCGGGCTTTATTGGTTCCTCGGCAGGCTATCCTTATATTACACCGGCTGATGGGAAATTCGAATTTGCCATGGCGCCTATTCCGGCTCAAACATGGTTCCCCTCTTGGAATCGCGGACCCATCGTGTTCTACTACAAAGACGATGCGCGCGCTCAGGCCGCCTATGAGTTTGTGAAGTACTTCATCTCCCCTGAAGTAAACGCAGGCTGGACAAAGTCAGTTGTAGCCCTGGCACCCTACAGCTGGACCAAAGATAATGATGCTTACAAATCATTCCTTGCCCAGGATACCCTGGAAGCGCAGGCCCTCCAGGCAGTGGAGGCCAACCTTTCTGTCGCAGGCTCCCTGCCGGCAGTTCAGGGCGCCAATGTGGTGCGAAATGCCATCAAAACTGCTGTAGAAAAAGCCGCCCTTGGTGATATGAGCGTTGATGAAGCCTGGACAGAGGCAGTTACGATTTCCAACGCCGCACTCAAAGACGAGTAATACCGTCATGGTAAGACAAGAGGCTGTGCAGCTTGCACAGCCTCTTGTTTTCCTCTATACTGCAGATGAAAAACATCGAGTTCTCACTCCTTTGGGCTAACCTTTTTACAACCAACAGAAGAACGATTGCCCGAGGAAATAAATCAAAAAGTATACGAAGCGGAGTGATATACCATGCGAGTCATCATGGAAAACCTCACCAAGAAGTTCGGTCATTTTATAGCTGTTAATGATTTTAGCATGACTTTGGAAGATGGTGAACTGGTTTGCCTTCTTGGCCCATCTGGTTGCGGCAAGAGTACTGTGTTGAATATGCTCGCTGGTATATTGCCGGTCACCAGCGGCCGAATCTTTTTTGATGAAGAGGAGGTAACCGACCTCGCCCCGGAACAGAGGGGCATAGGTTTGGTTTTTCAAAATTATGCTCTTTACCCGCATATGACTGTGATGGGCAACATCACTTTTCCCCTTGAGATTCAAAATATACCCAAAGCAGAGCGGGAAGCACGGGCCCAAGCCATTGCAAGACTTGTCCATATGGAAACAATGTTGGGCCGAAAGCCCAAAGAACTTTCTGGCGGTCAGCAGCAAAGAGTAGCCATTGCACGGTCATTGGTAAAAAATCCGCGACTTCTGCTCCTTGATGAGCCTCTGTCAAATCTGGACGCGAGGTTAAGGCTGGAAATGCGTGAAGAAATCCGCCGAATCCAACAGGAGACGAAAGTAACCACCTTATTTGTGACCCATGATCAGGAAGAAGCAATGTCAATTTCTGATCATATCGTTTTGATGAAAGAAGGCCTTAAGCAGCAGCATGCAGAGCCGCAGCAGCTGTATAATGACCCACACAACCAATTTGTTGCAGACTTCTTAGGCAATCCACCTATAAATAATATTCCGGGCACTTTCACAGACCAGGTTTTTACTGCTCATCATGGTGAGACTTTACGTCTTGATCGTTTCAAACATGTTCCGGATGGCGTTGAAGTCAATCTTTCAGTACGTGCGGAGAGTTTTGTGGTCGAAGATGGACCTGCACCTGATCGTATGCATTGTAGAGTTGACACCATGTTCCAGATGGGGAAAGAAGAAATGGCGCTGATAGATTTCGGCGGCATTAGCCTGCGGGCATTTATTTCTTCAGACCACGGGTTGAACGCAGGAGATTATGTAAACCTGGGCTTGCGCGAACGCGGTGTCTTCCTATTTGATTTGCATACGGGGGCCAGATACTAATGCCAAAGAATACCTTAGATACAGTACCCATTGGCATAAATAGAAAGCGGCGCCCCGGTTTGGCACGCGTCATCACCCATATTATCCTGTTTGCTATTATTGGCATCATTGCTTTGTCTTTTGGCGTCTATGGATTGAAGAAACTTGAATTAAAAACAATTGATCAAAAAGCAATTGTCCGCATCGAGACGCTCTTTGAATCTAGTATCAAAGAGATGCAGTCAAGAGTCAAAGATATCGATAAAGAGCATGCCAGCGATATCAAAATCGGTATAGATTCAAGGAAGCGCAAATTAAAAGAGAGTATTACTGCCATGGTGAGGCAGGGTGAAGAAAATCATGCCATTGCCATGATGGCGATGAGCACCCTGGAAGAAGGTATCCTCAACCGCATTAAAGACGAAAAGATCAGACAAAATATTACAGAAACTATTACTCTTGAGAATTCAAGTATATCCGAAGAAATAGAAGAACTTGTCACAATAGCTGTTGAAAGAATGAATCCAGCCCAAACCAGGTTGGCGCTGATGGTGACAGAACCTA
>JAAZEI010000364.1 GCA_012512355.1 Clostridiales bacterium
ACGATCCTGAAGAAATTATTGCTGAAACGGAGGGTAAGTAAATGCCCGGCATGCTGGAAATTAAAAACCTTTCGGTGAGTTATGGTGCCATCGAGGCACTCAAAAATGTGAACCTCTCGGTGGAAAAGAGCAGCATTGTGGCCATCCTGGGCGCTAACGGTGCCGGGAAATCCACCCTGCTCAAGACCATCTCCGGCCTTGTGAGGCCAAAGTCGGGCTCCATCACTCTGGTGGGCGATAAAATGCTGCAGGGAATGTACCCCTACAAGATCGCCGAGCTGGGCGTTATTCAAAGCCCAGAGGGCCGCCTGATCCTCCAGGGCCTCACCGTGGAGGAGAACCTGGCCGTCGGTGCCTATGGCCTCAAGTCCCGCGAGGGCAAAAGCAAGCGCAAGATGCTGGCCGAAAACTTTGAGGAAGTGTACCAGCTGTTTCCCATCCTCAAGGAAAGGCGCACGCAGCAGGCCAACACCCTATCCGGCGGTGAGCAGCAGATGCTCGCCATCGGCCGTGCCCTGATGGCAGGGCCTCGTGTGCTGCTGCTTGATGAACCATCCCTTGGCCTGGCACCCCTTATCATTCGGGACATATTCAATGTCATCAGCCGTCTCAAAGCGGCCGGCAACACGATCCTCATCGTGGAACAGAACGCCTTCCAGACCCTCAAAATCGCCGACTATGCCTATGTCCTTGAATTGGGCCGTGTGTCGATGCAGGGCAAGGCAAGTGAGCTGATCCACGACGAAACGCTGGTTGAAGCCTATCTGGGCGGACAGCGTGCTTAACATATATTGATCGCAGACGTCAGCTTTGCGTTTAATAAATATAGTATGAGGTAACACCTCAAGGAGAGAACAAGATGAAAAGAATCTTATCAATGGTCCTCGTCCTTGCCATGTTCCTGTCCATGGTCGCAGTCAGCGCCCTGGCAGAAACCGGCGTGGATACCAAAGCCTTTGAAGACAAAGGCGTACAGTACAAAGGCACTGTCAAAATCGGTTCCGTCATGTGCGAAACCGGCGCAGTCGCTGGCGTTGGCGTCCCCTACAGCCAGTTTTATAAACTGTTTGTAAAATATGTCAACGAAGTCATGGGCGGCGTTGCCAAGGGAGCCGACGGTGTTGGCTACTACCTGGACCACACTGCATATGACGATGGCACCGACGGTGCAGCCGGCCGCATCTACATGCAAAAACTTGTCGAAGACGACGAAGTATTCGCACTCGTGGGCAACCTGGGCACCTGGAACATCGCTTCCTCCCAGGAATATATCGTTGAAGAGGGCGTGCCCTCCGTTTACTGGGGCACCGGTTCCGCCCTGCAGTACTATCTCCCCGCCGAAGGCAACGAGCGCTTCACCTTCCCGGTGCAGCCCATCTACATCACCGAAGGCCGCATCATGCTGCTTCGTGCTGCTACCATGAACACCCTGGCTGATTCTGGCGTTGAAGAAGTCAAAAAAATCGGTGTCATCTTCTCAGCTGATGACTCAGGCACCCAGATTGAAAGCGGCGCCAGACTTCAGTATGACCTGATGGATGAAGCCACCCGTCCCGAAGTTGTTTATGTTAAAGTGAACACCCAGGTTGCAGACGAAATGACTGCCCAGGTCGCCCAGCTCGAGGGCTGCGACGTGGTCATCATCGGCGGCCTCCAGGCTTACTTTAACCCTGTCTACACTGCCATGCAGTCAAACCCCGCCACCCGCGGCATCCCCACCATCGTTTCCTACGTCAACGTTGCCCCCAGCAACATCCCCACCGATGTCGCCAACGAAGCTGACACCAGCGATATCTACGGCGGCGCCTGGGTTGTTATCGATCCTGAAGCACAGACCGAGCGTCAGGCATCTGACATCGCCCTGTTCCTTGAAGTTCTTGCCTGGGGCCTTGAGAAGGGCTATATCTCCCAGGAAGATTTCGATGCTTACAGCGTTTCTGCCTACTCCATGTCCTCCTACATCGCAGTGAGCGTCTTCATGGCCGGCATCAATCGCCTGGCTGACGAAGAAATCACCCGTGAAGCCTTCCTGGAAGCCATGGAATCCGAGCGCATCGACGTGCCAATCTCCGGCGGCGTCAACTACGCAGACGGAAACCGCATTGGCCTTGACGGCATGGCCTTCGCCAAGTATGTCAAGAACTACACCGACCCCACCCTGGCATTCGTGACCGTTGACGGCATGAAGTCCATCGGGCAGCTGCTGGGCGAGTAATCTCCCGGTCAACTGCAGGTGGGGAGGGAGCCCCGGCTCCCTCCCCACTCTCATCAAAACGGTCAGCTTATCATTTTGAACATCAGAGCATCCCCCATAAATCTAGTACGGCTGCTTTGATGTTTGAAATTGCACGAAGCATAGAAAGGAAGTTTCACCATGATTGATTACAGAGAAAAGCTGATCACCGTCCAGCAGGCTGTTGATATGGTACAGTCCGAGGATTA
>JAAZEI010000365.1 GCA_012512355.1 Clostridiales bacterium
GCTCAGAGGAGACGAAGTGGCCAATCAGAATAATCTTCGTTTGGTTTACTCGTACCGCAGGGCCTCCACAGGTAGAAGCCTGGATGCTTTGTTTGCCGGATATAGCCCAAAGACAACGCCGATAAATAGGGAAAAGCCGACTGCCAGCATGGCGACAAGGGGAGAAACCGACAGCTGCATCTTTAGCAATGGCCCCATCAATCTGGCAGCCAGCAGACTCAAACCCAAACCAATCAAACCACCCAAAACGCTGACGACAAGCGCCTCCACAAGAAACTGGCTGAGGATGTTCCCACGGGAGGCGCCAATAGCCTTTCGGATACCAATTTCACGCGTGCGCTCTGTAACAGACACCAGCATGATGTTCATGATGCCAATACCCCCCACCAACAGTGAAATGGCTGCGATACCCCCCAGCATCAGTGTCAGCGTGGCAGTTGCGGTACTAAGCGTATCCACCACAGCGGTTTGGTTGTAAATGCTGTACGTGGTGGAGGATGAAGCACCGACCAGTTTTTTGTCCATGAACGCCCTGACTGCTGCTTCCGCTTCCTTTACACGGTCGGCTGAAGAGGCGGAAATATGGATGCTGCTAATCCCTTTGCGCTGGAATATCCGTTCACCAATTGTAAAGGGGATGATGACCAGGTTGTCTCCTGATCCGGAAAAACTGCTTCCGATCGCGTCCAGAACTCCGACCACGATGAAGGGATATCCCTGAAAAGCCCCAGAGCATGGATGCTGCCGAACAGTTCCTGTGCCGCTTCCTGGCCAAGGATCGCAACAAAACTGCGGTTGGCAACATCAGGCTCTGTGAGGAAACGGCCTTCCATGATGCCATAACTGCGAATGAGATCATAGCCCGGAGTGGTCGCCAGCAAAGAAGCATCCTCGTATTGCTCAAGACCTGCCTTCAGCGTACCGGATGACATGGATACCGGACTGACTTGTGCCAGTTCCTTGGGCAACCGTCTTTTCTTGTGTGGCCAGGGTGTTGCGCGCCTCGCGCAGGCTGGCCTTGAGCGCGTCCTCATCATAGCGGGCCAGGATCTGGCCCTTGCTCACCGATTCACCCTCATTCACTTCGATGGTCCGAAGGGTCACCTTTTCAGTGATTTTCAGGCCCTCAGTTCCATCAAAGCGCAGCGAACCGATCGCGATCACGTTTTGCGTGATGCTGCCCTTCTTGAGCGTCACTTCGGTAAACGACGGCGCCGATGCGGCCGGGACAGGCTTCGTGGTCTCAGCGGTTGCCACAGCTGCCATAGCCAAAACCGTAATCAGTGTGAGCGCCAGCCAGTTTCTCTTCATTCTGTTCATGCATCCTCCTGGATTGAAATACAAAAATGACATTCAAGGATATCGTAAGCTGTGCCTGTGTCCATTTTGTGTTTTATGGGTGAATATCCTTTGACGAAATCGCCTCCAAACATCTGGCGGCATCGTGCTTATACCATCAGCCGGGTGGGAAGTCCCTGGGTACAACAGGCAGCAACCAGCCGCGGACTGTCCCTCCCGATTTTCATTGGGTCACGGATTGCTGCCATTCTTGTTCGACTCAGCTGCCGAGCTCACCAGCCAGGCTTTGTCGGGATGCCTGCGAAGGAATGCTTCCATTATCAAGCCTGTTAACAGCAGCGCGGCAAGCGTGAGGATAAATCTCGTCAAGGCGAACGGCAGCCCCATGAATTTGATTTCCGTGATCAGTTGGGGGATTTTCAGCGCCGCCCATGCCCCCAGGAACAGAACCATGTTGACGATGCCGGCTCCTTTTCTGATCAGTCCGGCCGCCATGGGAAAAGCGACATAAAGTGGACCGGTGGGCAAGGTGCCCATCAACACTGAGATCACGGCTCCCTTTACACCTGAGCCTTTCCCAAGCCATTGCCGAACCTTGTCTTTG
The DNA here is from genome assembly GCA_012512355.1 of Clostridiales bacterium. Taxonomy (GTDB): domain Bacteria; phylum Bacillota; class Clostridia; order Christensenellales; family Aristaeellaceae; genus UBA1038. The sequence goes on from JAAZEI010000365.1 coordinate 1,904, forward strand.
GGTATCCACACCTCCATCAGTCCCATCAAAAGGAAGACCAGCGGGACAATCAGCAAGATCTCCAGGGCATAATCCAATGTGACTTTCAGGGAGCGCTCCGCTGCCTCCGGCAGCCAGATGGCCAATACCGCATAGATCAGCAAGATGCCAATGGGCAGAATAACTTTCCCGGCTCTCTTTTTCACAGCAGAACCCCCATGATGCCAGCAATCACCAAGGCTGAAAGGAAACCGAGCCCGTTGCGCAGCAGGGTAAACTTTCTGCCCAATGTCTTCATTTCCATCGGTGCGGTGACGACACCAACCATCACCAGCGTGGTAATGAACGCTGAAATGGTCATGACGGTCGCCCCGCTGCGCAGAAGAGAGCCTGCCAGCGGGAAAGCGATCAGGGAGGGGATGAGCGTGATGGCACCGATCACCGATGCTATCAGCGTTGCCGCGAATCCAGCCTCCTCACCCAATAATTTCTGGATGGTTTCCGGCGGCAGCAACCCCAGGGTGAGCCCAACGATCCCTAGCATCCCCAGAAGCGCCGGAGCTGTTTTCAGGAGGGCCTTCCACGCGAAAACAAAGGCTGCCTTTGTTTTGTCACGGCTCTTGATAAGGGAGGCTGCAAGGACTACGGCGAGTAGCACATAAACGATGACAACGGTACTCACCGTTCAGGTTCCTTTTTTGTGCTGATCCGAACTCCCATCAACCTGGCGCCATGAACGGTTTCCAGCGATACAATGGCTGGATCAGTGATAAAAACCTGTCTCTCGTGAAGCGGTGCCATTTCACCATTTCGTGTCACCGTGACCTCGCCTTTGACTACGTAAAACATGACGTAGCTGTCAACCTGGGCGTCCGAGATTTTTTGCCCTGCATTAAGCACAATGAGCCTTGCGTTGATCAGGTCGTTTTGAAAAAAGGCATCGCAGTTGCCGCCCGCCTTCGGGTCA
>JAAZEI010000366.1 GCA_012512355.1 Clostridiales bacterium
CTTTTTCAATCGTAAATGGGCCGCTGTTTTCTGCAATATCTTCTCCCGTTTTGGTGAGGATGATAATCCTATCCTCCTCAAGTGTATATGTCATCTCGGGCGCTGCATCCAGAGCCGCTTTTATTCGCTCCTCTGGTATGCCGATAGCCGTCATATGTTTAGTCGCAATATCTTTAAAGCTCTCCCCTTCAAAGTCCATCAGGATCTTGCCATCCTTGGTAAACTCGTAGACTACAGGGCGAGATAAGCTACCGACGGACGCGACCCCTTTTTGGTAGCCCATGTCAGGGTGCATCCATTTTCCTTCGATGCTGTTTTGTGCAGCGACCGGACTTTTTTTGGTGCCCGAATTCCCTGCACAGCCGGCCAGCAAAATGGCAGCCGCCGCCAGAGAGATCAGCACCATCAAGATTTTTCTATTTTTCATACTTTACCCCTTTATCCTGTTTTAAAATAATTAGAATAACAGTATGATAACCTATTTATAAACACTCAAACATATTTTGTTCAGTTTAGCAGTTTTTGTTGAAAATATTATAAGATAAAAAAGGAACAAACTGTCTGTATTCCTCCTTAGCCTGTCCTTCTTCAAAAATCCACGTCACCATAAGATCATTAATCAGAGATGCTGCACCGGCTCCGGCACTGCGCCAGACTTGCTGCCAGCCAAACGGCGGACATTGTCCATCCCGATCTTGGAGCCGACAAAGCAGTCTTCCATGCCTTCAAACTCAATCGTGACATTGCCGTCATAGCCGTAGTCTTTAATGCAGCCCATGATACGCTGTACTTCGATCTCACCATGCCCGACGATGGCGCCGCGCAGATAATTTTTGTGTATCGTCTCCAGCCATTTCCCGTCACCGATGAGATGCTTATCTTTGCGGATATAAAAGTCTTTGAAATGCACCGCCGCCGCGAAAGGCAGCAAGGTCTCCATACAAACCAGCGGGTCTTCATCCACGCAAAGCGAGTTGCCGATGTCCAGCATACACTTGAAGTTCGGCCTGTCAACAGCCAGCATCAGCCTTCTGACGCGATCACCGCCGTTGATGTAGCGGCCATGGTTTTCGACCGTTGTGATCATATTGTACTGCGCCGCGTAGTCCGCGAGCTCCTGGCAAGCTTTGACCAAAATTGGAAGGTCACGATCGTAGTTTTCGATGATGTTTTCCGCAGCCGTACGCGTGTAGCTGCTCAAATCGTGCCGGACTACCGTGATACCCAGCTGATTGGCTGTGTCAATGTGAGCTTTGATCCTCTGGATCTCAGCTTCGTATTCACTTGGGCTTATGTCCAGTACATCTCCAGGCAGACAATATGCGGAAAGCGCAACGCCCGTGCGAATGGATGCTTCTCTAATTTCAGCAATCAGCTCGTCTTTGCCGACCAAGTCGGTCACAAAGGAGACCACTTCCATATGCTCCCCGCCGTTGTCTGCTATCCATTCGATAGCCTCCACGGTGGTCATACCCTTCTCAATGGCATCCCTCAGGCTATAAATACTAAGACCTATTTTCATGACAATCTCTTCCTTTCTGTGTTTGGTGATGTGAAATGTAGTTGAGCAACATCGCTTCTTTTCATCAGTAATTTTTACAAGAGAATAAGTATAACAGTTTCATTTAAGCAGGCAGCGCTATCAGGCAGATTGGCACAATAGCTGACTCTCAGCCTTTGATAGAGCCCATCATGATACCCTTTTCGAAAAAACGTTGAATCAGGGGGTAGAGAATTAAAAGAGGCAAAGTGAAAACGATGATGATGGCATACTTGAGCGAGGCGTATAAAAGTATGGTATTGGCATCGTCCACACCCAACGTTTCCGCCATATCCCCCATCTGGCTAAGTACTAGTATCTGGCGCAGGAACACTTGCAAGGCTTCAGATCATTTCTACGCAGATACATCATCGCCTCAAAATAGGAGTTCCAGTGCCCAACCAGGTAGTACAGGGTGATGACGATTAAAATAGATTTGCTCAGGGGCAAAATAATTTTAAGCAGTGTGCCCAACGGACTGCAGCCGTCAATTGCAGCGGCCTCACGCAGCTCTTTGTGCGGGACATGCACTAGGATGGTCCTCATGAAATGAACTTTGCAGCGCTGCCAGGAAGCCTTTTTGGTTTGCTATCCTAGATCCTTCAGGCTTTCAATCAGCTGTGAATAGCATTCTTTGGATTCCTCAAGCATTGGTTCAATGGCCAGCACTTAGCGTTCTCCTTTCTTATAGGCTCCACAAACCAATAGGATGCCCAAGCTCATCACACGATTGTCGTAACGCACTTTTTCATACAAGGCGTCAATCCACAAGACCGGGTAGCGGCTGTGGGACAAAGAACGCTTACGAAAGGCTTCCGCCTGCTCATTCAGGCCCTTGGTCATTTCACTGGCCTGACTTCGGGACAATCTTTCAATCCCCAGGCTTTTCGCCCGTTTATCCATCTTTCTCGTCGATACTCCCTGCACATAGGCTTCCTGCACCAACGACGTTTCGCTGCGTTTCCTTTCTGTGACAAAGAAAGGAATATAGCCGCCAGTTCTAACCTTGGGAATTATCAGGTATATCGTGCCATTCTGGTGTCCAGGCGACGCGGACGGTAACCGCTTCTATAGCTTGAGCGTTATCGCTTTGCTCATGCTTTTGAGCACCGATTTGACTCATTACCTCCGCTTCCATCATGTTCCCACACAGCCATTCCAACATATTAAGCATTGGGTCTGCATTTCCCATACACTGCAATTAGCAATCTTCTCATATCCATGTATCTTATTCTGAGTCATTAGGTTCCCCTTTACTGAATGTTGGTAATATTTCATTCATTATATCGGAGTCCTGATGGCTTTTAAATACCTCACATCAAGTTGCTAACATCAGTGTACTCTATTATGATGAGTCAAACAAATAGCCTGTCACGGCATTTCAGGCTTTATCTCTTATTCCAGCTGCCATGGTACTGATGCAATCTCAAATCGGTACTATCTTCGCCTGTATTCCCAGCCCTGACTGCTTATAGCCATTGCCATCTGTGTATTATGATAAAAGACTGGTAAAGCCACAGCCCTCCGCCATACACGGCAAGCAAAGGAGCCTAATCATGAGTATCCGGTTTGAAGCGAGTCTGTCAAATATCGCTGCCATCAACCTGATCAAAATGCCTCAAAGCGCAAGCGAACTGCTACCCTCCCGCGGCATGATGATGGCGGAGGGTACAGTAAACGGCATTCCTTTTACCGCCCCTCTGGAACCCGATGGCCGGGGCAGCCATTGGTTTGAAGCAAGCCATGCGATGATTAAAGAAGCCGGCTTGAAAGCAGGCAAGCCTGCCGCTTTTGACATAACTCCCACTATTGACTGGCCGGAGCCTGAGATATCGCCTGACATCCTAGACGCCTTGAGAAAATCTAATCTGATGCCGAGATGGGATTCGCTCACGGTAAAAGCGCGCTGGGACTGGCTGCGGTGGATACGCGCCACCAAAAACCTGGCCACCAGGCAAAAAAGAATAGACGTGACTCTCTCCAAACTCCAGGTTGGGGATAACAACCCCTGCTGCTTTGACAGAACCCGCTGCACCATCCCGGAAGTATCAAAATCCGGCGTGCTGATAGATTAGGCACACGCCAAAGCTTGTACAGAAAGCAGCATATGGTGTATGGTGAAGTCTGATGACAGGGATTAACATTAGATAAGCAATTCATTTCCTGATATCAAATTAAAAGCATATCGGGCATAAGGAGATTGATGCGCGTCACAAATGATATGATCCATCCGCAGTTGCGCGCCGCCGGCAGGCTGATCAGGTGGCTGCTGCCTTACTATAAATTGAGCACTTTTCGCAGAAGCCGTCGTTTATCTTCGCTTTCAAAGGTCTTTCACAGCAGAAAATATTTATCCGAACAGATATATATCGACCGCCCCAACAGCAAACAGGGTGACCCCAAGCTGCGGCTATGCATTTATCGGCCAAAAGCACCCAAAGAGAATGCGCCGGGTCTGCTATGGATGCACGGCGGCGGCTTTGCCTTTGGAACCCCAGAGCAGGATAGCGACAGCTACAGGCAGTTTATTGAACTTACTGGCTGCACCGTGGTGGCGCCGGCTTATCGCCATTCACCAAAAGCGCCTTATCCCGCAGCGCTTGAAGATTGCTACACAGCCCTCCTGTGGCTTAAACATAATGCCCTGCGCTGTGGCCTGCGCCCTGATCAACTGATGGTTGGCGGCGTCAGCGCCGGCGGCGGCCTGGCAGCAGCGCTGGCCATCTATGCCCGCGACAAAGGTGAAGTCGCCATCGCCTTTCAAATGCCCCTATACCCAATGCTAGATGACCGCATGATCACCGAATCTTCCCGCGATAACGATGCGCCCCTATGGAATACGCGCTCTAACATCGCCGCCTGGACACTCTATCTGGGTGAGATCTACGGCAGCGGCCAGGTGCCCGCCTATGCCGCGCCTGCGCGGTTAAGACAGGCCCACGGTTTGCCGCCGGCTTTCACCTTTGTGGGGAGTATCGAGCCCTTTCGCGATGAAACCGTCCTTTATTTCCAGATGCTTAGGGAGGCAGGCATTGAAGCGGAGTGCATTGTATACGAGGGCTGTTTCCACGCTTTTAACAAAATTGGACGCTATACCACCCCCGGAAAACAAGCCAATGCTGCACTGCTAAAGCATTTTCAATATGCTGCAGAGCATTATTTTGCGCCGCAGCCTGACTGAAGCATAGCCAAACCAATGACGAAAAATTATTTATTTTTTATACCTATATGTAAAAACAATGCTGCGAATCGCAGCGCTTCGATATCAATTTTATTTTTTTCGTTTCGGCTTGATTCGAGCAAGCCCAGCAAAAAGGCTCCAAGAAATCAAATTGCCAAATAAAGCAGGCGGAAGCGCATAGATATTAACCAACCGAACACCTGCAGATCGTATATCTGCTTGGTAAGACAAGAAAGTTCCGATTACGATGATAAAATAATAAAGCGCCACAAACAAGAAAGCAACGGGCACAATGATCTTGTCTTCAAAAACAAACATCAAAGCACTGCACAACAAGGTAGCAAATATTGCAATAAGAGCTGAAGGTCCCCAGACACCGATGAAGTCTGCTGTATCCTCAGGCAACCTCTCAGAAATAAAACCTGCTGAAATAAGATAACCCAGCGCAATTATGATTACGAACAAAAAGCTTAATGAAAACGCCTTGATGATTAATACGTTTTTCAGTTTTCCGTTACTGTCAATAAACACGCCCAATTTGTTC
>JAAZEI010000367.1 GCA_012512355.1 Clostridiales bacterium
ACAAGGCAGGGATAGTGCCAGCAATATGCACTCAGTGTAGTGCACAGATTAAGGTGGATGCATCACTCGATGCTGCTATCTGCCGTCATTGCGGTACGGCTTTTATTGTCGAAAAGGCAATAGCGCAATACAGTATACAGGAAATGAAGAACACACATATTGGCCATGTCGAAACGATTAATATACATCATGATAGCGAAAACAAAAAACCAAAAGGCTTCTTTGATAGAAGCCTGGACAAGTGGGTACAGGTACAACTTGAAAGAGAAAAGAGAAAAGCTGAAGAAGCGAGACTAAAGGCTGAGATGGAGAAGCAGGAGCTGAAATACTTACCCCTATTAATCATCGCATCCGTTCTTATGTTTATCGGGTTGCTGCTGGCCATAAAATAGTTTCAAGTCACGTTGACGTTCCATTATGTGATAGAGAGGGGATCAAAATGAAAAGGTTCGTTTCATTTGTTTCGGTGTTCTTGTTCCTGTTTTTAGTTGCACAGGCCGAGGGAAAAGGAGTCGTATATTCAGTTAAAAATCACCCTGATTTGTACGAACTTATTCACTTGGACAGAGTAAAGGACTCAGAGAGGATTGAATCAATCGCTAGTGACTTTGAGGGAAAAGTCATTGAGCTGTATTTGGTTACCGGGTTTGTAGAACAGTACAGGAACTACAAAACACGCTTCAATTATGTGTTGTATGCAGTGTATGGAGACAACATAATGCTAACTGGCCCAGCGTTCATGTTTAAAGATGTTGCGTACAGAGACATCATGCTTACTGGACCAAACAAGCTAGATGTCTTTGATATCGGACTCATTTGCAGAGTCAAAGCAGAAGTTGATGGACTGGAAAATGGCTTTATTCTGCTGGATCCGATTTCCACGGAAGTTGTTTCCGCCGATGTTGCAGCGAGAGAATCAGCGAATAATGAGAGGAAACTGCATGAAGGCGAATCAGCCAAACGGAAAAAGAGTGGGTTTAATTCAAAAACCAATCAAGTGATAGTTTGGTGTGGAGTTCAATTTTCATTTCCCTCATACTTTGATGTGCTGATGGAGGATTCCACTGATCTGTGGACGACTTATTATCCACACGAGGAGAACTACTATGCATCCTTAATGTTTCAAAGCGCTGACTTGCTTGATGTTGAGGGTTTGATGGATCCGCAGTCATTTTTTAATGCGTCTTTGCCCAATGTTATCGAAGCAACTTTTTATAGCGGTGAATTTTTTACCGATATAACAATTATTAAGTCAGAGAAAATTGAGATAGCAGGACTACCTGGCTGGACTGTGGAGCACGTTGGAAGCCCTGATGAGAAGGGGGAGTATTCAATTGGAAGCTACGCAATTGCCTATAGTCCTGAGGCGGAGAAAGTCTTCTTCGTTAGCTGCGTTTATGATAGTATTGATCAATCCCGCTACGACTATCTGGGAGACTACCGAAAAATACTGGAGACAGCAAGATTAATGGAAGTGTCCTCCGAAGAGGCTATAATAATTCCGTCAAAGACCAAGTCTGATTATGACTTTGCTTATGCACGGAAATTTTCGGATTACAGTATCTACATGTTATTTGATAATGAAAGCAAGACGGTTAGATCGTTTTCAACGAGTGACAAAGGCGTGTTGGTTGGTTCAATGAAAGGCGACTTGAAGTCTGGCATAACAATTCAATATAAATATGACGGTCAGTGGGAGGAAGTATTCAGGCAAAAACCTGGCAGCCAAACCGAGGCGATTCTCATAGATGATGATGGGTTTGACTGGGCTTTTGAGCAGGTTCCTGTTGAGGAAGCAGAAGCGATTCTAAACAGTGCTGGATATCATGACATGAATTAGCATACAGGGCCTTTAAATGCTTTACTCCATCTACTGCAAAACTCGTTGTATGCTGCTGCTCCAAAACAATTTGCCGCAGGGACATGTATCTGGCTTTGCACAATTTGGCAACTGAATACTAGATTATCTTGTAAATACCACCTTTTGGAATGCTTATCAAGCCTTGATAATGATACTTTCTTTGGAAGATACCTGTAAGGACAGTTATATCAGAAAACAATCATCCAAACAAAACCGTTCTGATCGGAGATTGGATCAGAGGTACTGTCAAATCAAGTTCGCA
>JAAZEI010000044.1 GCA_012512355.1 Clostridiales bacterium
CGGGAAAGCTGGCGTTGCGCAAACTTGTGACGATACCCGTATGCAGCGCGAGGTCACCATAAGTGCTTTGGCCCACAAACAAAGCACCGTCAATGGGCCTCAGGTTGTGCGTGTATTGCAGATAAGCTCCAAGCAATGTCAGCGGCAGGGCAATGGCAAGCAGCAGTTTAGCATCTTTTGTGTCTTCAGAGGAAAATGGCACAAGTGCAGTCTTTTTATCACGCGCAAGATAGGCTGCAAAGGATAAAAGGAGCAGAGGCGCCAGGGCGATGATGTGGCCGGCGAGCGAAAAACTGTAGACAAAGGCGACTAAGGCCGGCAGCCACATCAGATAAAAAAGACCCAAGACACACCCCAGCCAAATGCGTATCAGTGGCTTTTGTCCGGGCAGCAGCCATCGGATGGACCATATGCCGCCTAACAGATAAAGCGCCAGGTAAGGATAGAATAGCATTAATTTATCTCCTCTTTGGGAGCAAGCTGATCAATAGCGGCCATGCGCAGCATCTCGCTGCGCAGATAATCAGACACGCGGCGCTGTTCGTCAACCTTGTTATTTTGAGCATTATAACGAATTGGTTTGCCAAATCTCATCAGACGATTTTTTTTATCTGCATAAATCGGGAAAAACAAAGGGCTTTTTCCTGTTTTGCGCTGGTATACCTGTGCCACTGACACAAACCCTGTAAAAAAATTGCCGATGCCATCGCGTAAATATCCATTTTTTTCCTGACTGGGATCATTGGGATTTTCAGGGAAGATGAGCAGGTTGTCACCGGCTTCCATGGCACTGGCAGAGGCGCGAAAAGTTTTTATTAATTCTCCCGGCGTATTGCGATAGACGGGAATGCTGTCCAGGCTTTCCATAATCCAGGCAAGAGCAGGTGTGACCGCGCGGCTGAGTGGCAGCTTTAAGCTCTCGGGCAGCCAGCGCTGGCGTTTGAACGTATAGGTATATATATAATCAGCAATCAGTTCTCTATCCATCATTTCATTAATCACCCAGGGTCTGAATGAATAGGGAATAAAGAGATTGGTCACGATAGGGCCATATAGTTCGCCATGGTTGCAGGTGAAAATACAGGGGATATCCTTGTCAAGAATGACTTTTTCTTTTTCTATCAAATCGATGTAAAAGAAGGGACGTAAAACCAATATAAGAAGCTTAATGCCGTAGTGACGGCGGTACACCTCAACCAATAACTTTTCAAGCTGCAATTGCAGCGCTTTGTTTGTTTCGCCGTTTTCCTTCAGCATTAAAAAACTCTCCAGTTTGCCTGAAGCCTGCTTATCCAGCGGGAAACGAAAGGCAGCCAGCAGCGCAGAACCAACCAGGATCAGTGCCGGAACAAGAAGAGTTGGCTGCAAGTTGAGTCCCGAAGGCGCAGATTGATCTTTTCCGAAGAAAAGCAGGAGCCCAAGGCCAATCAATGCGATCATTTGACCAAATAGATTCGCAAAGGACAGCTGCAGCTCCCGGAGGTTATTTCCAAATTCAGCATCCTCAACATCTGTAACAAAACGAATGATGTCGCCCATTGACCCGTGAAGAGCTTTTAAAGAAATCGAAGCAATTGATGATCCTGCAGTAATAAAACCTAAAGAAATAAACGCCCAAAGTGAGTTTTGAGAGGTTAAATTCTTCCACAGCAGAATGAGGCTGACAAGCCACAATAAAAGGCCCGCTAAAAGCAGATTGCTGGGGTCACGGTTCAAATTGCGGGGGCTGCGAAGGATGCGTGAAACGATGCGGGAGGGGAGATAGGTAAACACAAAAGCAATGCCCATACAAAGAAGCAGATCGCCTGCTGTGACGGCAATGAAAGTATAGGCAAGAACCATGGTGACCTGCAAAGCGGTGAAGGTTATGGCATACACAGAATGGTAAGCGCGCAGAGCATTGACCTGGTTGAGTCCCGGTGGAATTTCGAGCTTGCTTTCCTGAGTTTTATTGAGCGTTTTGACAGGGGGAGAGTGATACAGTGAATAAATGCCGAAGATGGATGTGAGGGCGAAGCCGCCCAGGAGATACCAGGCAGTATCTGTTTGCAAGGAAAAGAATAAGACAAGCGCCAACAGAATAAAAAAGAGCGCTTCCGCTTCTATGAGCCGAAGGACTCGCTGAATTGGCCGAAGGCATCTGAGGAGGCAGGATTGGTTGATGCGCTTGCTTATTTCCTCACGCAGCTTGACAATGGCCACTACACCAAACAATACCCACAGCAGCGGCATATTGACTCTGAGGGGATAGATGAGCAGCAGCAGAAGAGCAATCACCGCAGACATAGCACTCAGTACGATGCCGGTGATACGATAACGCCGGTTGAGGTAGCGCAATTTGTAGGGATGCATCAGACGCGAACCCAGCATGCTGATATGCGCAACCATATATAGCGCGCCGCCGGGTAAAGGCTGACCCACCAGAACGGTAGATGCCAGCAGACAATAGAGGTAATCAAGAAGGTGGGGAAAAGAAAGCAGGCCCGCTTTGGCGCGGTAAACGCTTTTAGTGGACTGTTTCATGGGCGGTGGTGTTGACAATGTGTCCTCCTGCTGCATATCCTGACTGCATTTTAACACAAAGCCCATGATGCTTCAACGAATCGGACCTAGGGTTTTGCAAAAGGAAAAATGAGGAGGTTACCAGACGAGCCTGATAAAATTCACAGGGATGTCAGCCCATCACACTTCCTGCGAATATTCACAATATTTTACAGCTTCCATATTTCTCTGGCGTAATCCATCACGGATCGATCCGAAGAGAACTTGGACGCGCTAAAAACATTGTAAAGGCATTTCTTAGCAAATCCAAGGCTATCCTGATATTCTTTGATCGCCAGCATTTTCGCTTTGAGGTAATCTGCAAAGTCGAGGAAGATGTAATAATGATCAGCCTGATGCCACGAAGCTCCTTCAAGAAGGCTCATGTGCAGTTCTTTGAGCGTCCCTTCGCCCTCACCCTCCAGGTCATCAAAAGCACCGTCAATGAGGGTATCAACAGCCTTTCGCAAAACCTCGTTTTCCTCATAGATGGTCAGTGGGTCATAATCGTTTTTGATGACATCTATTTCATCCACGGTAGCGCCAAAGATATAGTTGTTGTTAAGCCCGGCTTCCTCCACGATTTCTACTGTCGCACCGTCAAAAGTACCCAAAGTCACAGCGCCGTTGAGCATCAGCTTCATATTTCCTGTTCCGCTGGCCTCGGTGCCTGCAGGCGATATTTGCTCAGAGATGTCGCAGGCAGGTATGATTTTTTCAGCATAGGAACAATTGTAGTTGTGGACAAACACAAGGCGCAGTTTATCATGCGTATCAGGGTCTGCGTTAATTTTGGCTGCCATCTGATTGATATAGTAAATGATGGCTTTTGCTCTGGCATATCCCGGGGCTGCCTTTGCGCCAAAAATAAAAGCAGTTGGAGTAAAATCGGTGATGCTGCCATCCTTGAGTCCCTGATAAATGGCCATGATAGAAAAAGCGTTCATCAATTGCCGCTTGTATTCATGCAATCGCTTAATTTGGACATCGAAGATAAAGTGATCGGGTATTTGAATCTTTTCATGTCGATAGATATGCTCTGTCAGCTCATGCTTTTTTTGGGCCTTTACTTTCATGAAATCCCGCGCCAGTTTATCATCTATTTTTGAAAGGCCATCTTTCAAGGTTTCAAGTTTATAAATGAACTCATCATGACCCAGAGTTTGAGCGATGAGCCCGCAAAGCTGGGGATTGCATAGCGCGAGCCATCTGCGCTGCGTCACCCCATTGGTGACATTTGTGAAACGTTCCGGATAGACACTGTACCAATCGCGGAATAGACTGTCTTTGAGGATCTGGGAATGTATTTGCGCCACGCCGTTTGTGGCATGCGTGGCATAGATAGATAAGTCAGCCATATTGACCCGCTGGTTCTTTACCAGGGACAGCGCCGGTCTTTTGAGCTCTTTGAGCAGCATCTGGTTGATGCGCCTGATGATGGGGAAGAGCTGCGGCACAGCCTGCCTGAGGAGTGTGGCTTCCCATTTTTCCAGAGCTTCTGACATGACTGTATGATTGGTATAAGAGAATGTATTTCTGGCAATTTCAAAAGCGGTATAAAAATCAACACCCTTTTCCTCTAGCAAACGAATCAGCTCCGGAATGGCCATGGCAGGGTGCGTGTCATTGAGCTGAATGGCAGCATAGCTTGGCAGGCTTGCATAGTCATTGCCATGCTCCGCCATAAAGCTTCTCAGGATGTCCTGCACGGAGGCAGAGCTTAGGAGGTATTCTTGCTTGATGCGCAGCAGCTTGCCCTCGTCACCTGAGTCATTGGGATAAAGAAACTTACACAGATCCTCTGCATTGTTTTTGGCGAAGGCAGCCTGCACATAGCGCTGAGCGTTGAACAGTTCAAAGTCCACTTCTTGCAAAGCTTCTGTTTGCCACAGCCGTAAAGTACCCACAGACTTCTTTTCATAGCCGATGATGGGCATATCGTAGGGCACAGCCACGACGCTCTCATCTCCAAAGGAGATGAGCAGGCGCAGGTCATAGCGCCTGATACTAAAAGGATCTCCGAACTCAGACCAGTTGTCCGGCTCCTCTGTCTGTCTTGCATCCACAAAGCTTTGTTTAAACAAGCCAAACTTATAACGCAGACCATAGCCCATCAGTGGAATGTCGTGCGCTGCGGCGCTGTCAAGATAACAGGCCGCCAGACGTCCCAGGCCGCCATTGCCAAAGGCATGGTCTTCAATGTCTTCAAGTATCCTGATGTCGATGCCTTGAGCCTTGAGCAGTTCATCTGCCTCTTGGAGTACACCCGCACAATAAAGGTTGTTAAATATCATGCGGCCAATCAAAAACTCCATCGAGAGATAGTAGGCCTGCTTGTTTTGTCTGCGCTGTTCATTTGTGCGCTGCCAGTCAGGTGCGATATCCTCCATCAGCGCTTTGCCCAGCACCAGTCCCAATTGCCATGCCTTGAGTTTATTGAGCGTTGATTGAAAATCAAGGACAGCAATTGATTCTGCCCGCTGGATTAGATTATTTGCATTCATTGGCTGTTTCCTCTCTCGTACTGCCGGTTCAAATTGCGCAGCCGCTGTGTCAGCAGCTCATCGATAGCGGAGGGGTTCATGCGCCATTCCCAGTTGCCGCCCAAAGTACCCGGCAGGTTCATGCGCGCATGTCCATCAAGTTTTAGTATATCCTGCATTGGGATGATCACAGTTTGGGCAGGGCTGTTAAAGACAGCGTTTATCAGAGCCTCAACAATGTCTTCATGAGGCTTGATGCCCAATTGAGCAAGGGCATTATCTTTTTCCTGCTGGGGAGCCTTATTCCACCACCCAAGGGCGGTATCGTTGTCATGGGTACCGGTGTAGCCAATGCTGTGATGGCGCCAGTTTTCCAGACGGTGAGGGTTTTCGTGACCGCCTGTAAAAGCAAAGGTCAGCACTTTCATGCCGGGATAACCACAGTACTTCAGCAGCAATTTAACCTTGTGGTTAACGGCGCCAAGATCCTCGGCGATGACGTTAAGCCCTGGCAGTTCACGCTTGACCACATCAAAGAAGGCACGTCCTGGGCCTCGTCGCCAGGTACCATAGCGGGCAGTGCTGGAGGGGTAAGGCACGGCATAATAATTGGCGAAGCCTATAAAATGGTCAACCCGGATCATGTCATAGTATTTTCCCATGGCGCGAAGCCGATTAATCCACCAGGTGTAACCTGTCTTTCTGAGAAATTTCCAGTTGTAAAGAGGATTTCCCCATAATTGACCATCTTGTGTGAAGTAATCCGGCGGAACACCGGCAACGGCTTTGGGGCGCAAGTTTTTGTCCAGCTCAAAGACATCAGGATTCGCCCAGCAATCCGAAGAATCCATGGCCACATAGATGGGCATGTCGCCAAAAAGCCGCAGACCTTGTTTGTTTGCGTATAGTTTGAGCGCCTTCCATTGTTTGAAAAAATGATATTGTACAAAGACATGAAATTTTATGTCATCAGCAAGTTTCAAAGAATAATCCTTCAAGGCTTGGTCGTGCCGCCTTACAATTGACTTGTCGGGCCAATCCATCCAGCCAACATTGCCAAAATACTGTTTGACAGCCATGAAAAGGGCATAGTCATGCAGCCAATGTCCTTGCTCCTCCATAAAAAGAGTCAGTTCATGGTCTAAACTGCCGGCGCTTTTCTCATATGCTTCTCTGAGTCTGCTATTCTTTTGTTTGATAAGGGCCGAATAATCGACTTTGTCAGGGGGAGAGTTTGATGTGTCTTCATCAATTACAGGTCTGCTCTCGCCGTTTAACATCGTCAGGTCAATCATCAGGGGATTGCCTGCATAAGTTGAGAAACTCTGATAAGGCGATTCACCATATCCCGTGGGGGAGATGGGCAACATCTGCCAGACAGACATCCCTGCAGCTTTTAAAAAATCAACAAAGGCGTAGGCCTCACTGCCCAGGGTTCCGATGCCCTCAGGGCCGGGCAATGAAGTGATATGAAGTAAAATGCCGCTGTCGCGCATGAATTTTTATCTTCCTTTCATCGGATGATACAGCCGGAGTAAGGTGGCAGGGAGAGGACATCACCTGATTGTGAGGGAATGCCGCGACCGGCAGGGTCCCATCCTCCCAATAACTGTCCTGTTTTTTGCTCTAAGCTGATGCTGTCGCCCGACAGATTATGGAATACAAGAACAGATTTGTCAAAGTCCGTGACTTTCCATGCGGCAATACTGATTTCACCCGTATCGACTGCTTCAGCAAAGCCATTTTCAAGCTCAGGGCAAAGATTGCGCAGGCGTCCCAGGTGACGATAGAAGTTAAGCACTGAGTCAGGATCTTCTTCCTGTATCCGCACAGATTCTTTTAGACGCTGTTTTTGGTCAGCACCGGCTGGAGGAAGGCAATTAAGTGATTCATCTTCAACCCAAAGCATCGGCAGCCGTTTGTTTTCATCCCGCCCGGAACCGGACATTCCAATCTCTTCTCCATAATAAATGGCAGGGATGCCGGGCATGGTCAGATACAGCGCTGCTGCCTGTTTGATGGCCTGTGACTTGTATAGCAGATAGCCGGCAGACCGTCCCATATCATGGTTGGATAGGAAGGGGGCATCGATTCCCCGAGAATTTCTGGAAAGAATTTGACCTTGCCATCTGTCTGCCCTCGCTGCAATCGCTGCCCCTTGTTTATTCCTGAAGTTTGTCATCAGGCTGCCGCTTGCGCCCGACAGGGGGAAATTAAACAGGCTGTCTATTCCGCTCTCATACAGGGAGAGGATGGTGGTCTCATCTTTCCAGGCCTCTGCAATGATAAAGGCCTCAGGGTTGATGGCTTTTATCTGGCGGTTGAGCCAACTGAGAAAAGCTATATTTTTAGATGTGTTGTCTTCATAATAATGAGTTGCTGCATCCAGTCTGAAACCGGCAGCACCTTGCGATAGCCAAAACCCTATGATGCCTGCAATTTCCTGTCTTAATAACTCATTGTCGAGATTTAATTCCGGCATGTGTGCGCCGAAATGGCCTTCATAGTACCAGCCGGAGATTCCTGGCACTGCATGGCCTGAAGTTTGATTGAATAAATAATAATCCTGATATGGATTGGGGATGCCTGTTTTTAGCCCTTCAACAGCTTTTATAAACCAGGGGTGATGGTTTGAGGAGTGGTTGATCACCAGGTCAAGGATTAGTGATATTCCTCGCTGTTTCGCGGCGATGACCAGGGCTTCAAAATCAGCCAGACTGCCATAGGAAGTGTCGATGCCTTGATAATCTGTTACATCATATTTATGGTAACTGGGGGAAGGGTGAATGGGCATCAGCCAAATGCTCTTGACACCCAGAGATGCAATGTAATCAAGCTTGGCCCGAAGCCCCTGAAGGTCACCCTGTCTGTCGCCATCGCCATCAGCATAAGAAGCAAGGAAAACTTCGTACATGGGGCTGAGGGCAGCTTGAGATGTGACTGCAGTCGCCAGAAGAAGGCACATTAGCAGGGATATTAGTTTTTTCATCGTTTAGCCCTTCACCGCGCCGCCGGTGACACCCTCGACATAGAACTTTTGTATTTTGATAAACAGCAGCGTAATGGGAATCGCCACAAGTACGGCACCGGCTGTAAAGCGTGTAAAGTATTCATAGATGTGCTCGCGCTCAAGCATTCTAAACAGGCCCAGGGCCACTGTGTAATTGGCATAGTCATCTTTCATGATGACTGATACAAAGATAAAATCCACCCAGGGCGCAATGAAAGCCGTGATGGCTGTATACACTACAATCGGCTTGGAAGAGGGGAGAGTAATGCGCCAGAACACAGTGTTTTTCGTAGCGCCGTCAATGGTAGCCGCCTCATCAAGCGAGCGTGGGATGGTATCAAAAAAGCCTTTGGCGATAGTGTAGTTGAGGATGCCGCCTCCTGTATACACAAGAATGAGGCTGATTAGAGATTTCGCAAGACCGACTGCTTTGAGGATATGGTAGACAGCAATCATGGACATAAAGCCGGGAAACATGGCCACAACAAGTCCGATATTCATCAGCAGGCGTCGCGAGGGGAAGCGCAGGCGGCTGAAGGTGAAGCTAATCATGAGCACCATCATGGTGGTCGCAGCGCAGGTAATAACTGATACAAACAGGGTGTTTAAGTACCATCGCGCAAAGTTAAACTGATTTGTCTGGGTGAACAGCCGGATATAATTATCCAGTGTCCAGCCTTTGGGAATAATATAGGGAGTATAGGCACCTCGTTCTGCTCTGAATGACGTCATAATAAGCCATATGATGGGCAGCAGCCATATGGCGGCCATGGCGGTGAGGACGATGTAAGTGGAGGGCTGTCTGAGTGCTATCAGGCTTAAAATAAGCCCCAGAAAGGCCAGAAGGAAGTAGAGCCAGAAGCCGAACTGCAGATGTTTTACCAGGAAAGGGGCGGGCAGGAGTCCGCTTGCGTCGGCCATTGATTTAGCGCTCAGCAGGGTATAGATAAAGACAAGGATGCTCAGCGTAAAGGCAGAGGCTGTCAATCTAAGGTTTGCTCTGGTTGGCCTGAGTGTTAACAGCCCAAAGAAAAAGGAGAGGGCGGCTGTGATAAACAGAGGCAAAAGATTGATGATGTTTAAACCAGAAAAAAGGAGGCTCAGTCCGCTGCTCGAAAACCCAAGACCGTCAATGCCCGGGACTTTGATAAAAGAGAGTAGAAAACTCATGGGAAGCAACAGCGCTAGCAAGGGGATGAAACGAGCAGATTTCCTGTGGATTGCTCTTTGCTTATTCACTGAAACTCCTCCTCTCTGCGGGTAGAACCAGACAGGTTAAAGACAAGAAGGGATAGCCCTGCCGTGATGAAAAACACAAATATACCGATGGTGGAGGCCAGGGAATAATCCTGTTTTTCAACAGTTAAGCGATAAAGCCACGTGACCAGCAAATCCGTCTTTCCTGCCTGATAGTATTCTGTCACCAAAGGGCCGCCCCGTGTCAAAAGGAAAATGACATTGAAGTTATTGATGTTGCCCACAAAGGCAGTAATCAGATAAGGGGTGGTGATAAAGAGCATATAGGGAAGGGTGATGTAGACAAACATCTTCAGGGGTGACGCGCCGTCTATGGAAGCGCTTTCATAGAGGTCTTTGGGGATGTTCATCAGTATGCCCGAGGTGATCAGCATCGTATAGGGTATGCCGACCCATAAGTTAACAGAAAGGACAGTCAAGCGGGCATTGTTGATATCTGTTATAAATGGGATGCTCTGCTGGATAAACCCAAATTGTTTGAGCAGAGCATTGAGCGGTCCTTCCTGGTGGAGGATCTGACTCATCAGCATCAGGCTGACAAATTGTGGCACTGCAATGGTGATTACAAAAATAGTGCGCCACATCGCCTTTAGTTTGATGTGTTTATTGTTGATAAAGATGGCCAGCAGCATCCCAAACAGATAGTTGGTGACCGTAGCGATCACAGCCCAGACCATTGTCCATCCCAAAATTTTTGAGAAGGTATTGGCAATGAGCGGGTTTGCGCCAAACAGGTTGCTGAAATTTTCGAAGCCAACCCAGGTAAACATATTTCCCGGCGGCTGGTGTTTTGAATCGAAATTCGTAAAGGCGATGAGGATCATAAAAATAGTAGGAAGAATCGTAAACGCAATGACCATCAGACTGGGCAGGCTCATCAGAGTGAAGTGAAAGCGATCGTTGAGCATTGATTTTATGTCATCAGAAAAACTCGGAAGTCGTTTTTTATTCTCAAGCAGTTTTTGCGCCTTGTAACCCGAACGTATCGAGCTGTGCCATAAAGCAATGAATGCGATAAACAGCATGATGCTCATGACACTAAACAGAAGAATGAGCAGGGAGTTGTCGCCTGGTGTTCTGACAAAATTCTGCCGCTCTCCACTCCAGACTCTTTGCATGCCAATATCACCCAGGGTATCTAATTTGCTCAGATACTGGCTGGCAAAGCCCAGAACATACCACACCATGATGGCCTGGCTGGTCAGGAACAGCAGTCCTTTGATTATCTGACCTCTCATAAAACTTCCAAAGCCCATGATTAAAAAGCCCAATCGGGTTTTCAAATCGCCTTCGCGAAACATTGTGATAAGCTGTGATATCCAGCCGGGCCCGGTCTTTTTTTTACGCTGTTTTAAAGCAGTTCTTGTCACTCCCAGCTCTCCTTTCTATCAGAAAACGGGGCTGTACCAAGTTGATACAGCCCCGCAGGTCCTAATATTATTGTGCAGTAATGGCAGCAACCATTTCGTCAAGAAGGGTCTGGAGGTTCTTGCTGTAATCCCTGGCTTCCATGGTGGTGCCAAAGGCTTCGGCAGGAGTCCAGTAGTTGCCGAGCACTTCTTTTTGGCTATAGGCATAGTTCGCCTGATCAGCCAAAGCGGCCAGTGCTTCGTTCTCCTGAACAGCCTCACTTTGGCCTACTTTGATATTGGATGGGCCCATGCCGCGCAATTCAAAGCGCTTGAGCTGATTCTCTTCGTTGGTCAGATACTCAGCCAGTGCCATGGCTTCTTCGGGATACTCAGTCAGGGAGCTGACGCCCATCAGTTTAAAGCCGGCAAATGAGCTCATTTGCACTTGCTCGCCATCCAGGGTAAAGGTGGGCAGTTTTGTCGCTGCATAATTGTCGCCCAATTTTTCTTTGATGGCGTTTGCGTTCCAGGCGCCGGAGACGCCGGCTGCGATGGTATCACCAATGCCGCCGGTGAGTATGGCATCATCACCTGTGATAAATGCGTCATCTGCTGTGAATGCTTTGATGGCTTCTGCGGCTGCCAGTCCTTTTTCATTATTGAAATCGCTGATTTGTTTGCCATCCTCAACAGTCAGCTTACCGCCTGCTCCCAGAAAGAAGCTGGCAATGTACCAACCGTTGGATACGTCCATAAATACTTTTTTGCCTGCATCCGCGGCAGCTTCGAGCATGGCATCAAGAGACTTCGCCTGTTCTTCGCTGATGACGGACTTGTCGTAGTACATAAAGTAGCCATTGTCAGCTGTCATGGGATAGGCGTAGAGTTCGCCGTCAACGGTCGCAGCTTCAATGGCGCCTGCGACATTCGCTTCAACAATGACATCCTTATTGATGGTAACTTCATACAAAGCACCCGCATTCACGAGGTCTACAATCTGATCGTTGGGGAATGCGAAGACATCAGCCGCAGCTTCAGGGTCTTCCAGATACTTTGCGCGCGCATCAGGCTCGCCGACCACACCCAGCTCGATATCGAAGGTTTCGTCGGAGTGAGCGGCTTTAAAGCTCTCAACCATTTCTTGCAGCATCGCCTGGTCTTCCTGTGAGCCCCAGAGTTTCAGCTTGATGGCATCATCAGCAAAAGACGGGATTGCCATGGTGAGCACAAGACCAAGAACCAGTGCCAGGGAAAGCAGTTTTTTCATGAAGATTCCTCCTTAATTTTAGCGGCCTTGCCGCAGTTGTTCTATATTGTATATTACCCGTTTAAAAGGGCTTTTAAATGCATCTAAGATAAAAGAAACATAAAAGAAACACTTTTTACTAAAACATTGATAAATATAGTATAAGGTATGAATTTTATCGATGTCAAGATAAATTAAAAAAACTCATCTTTGGATGAGCGCATCTATATCTTCTATTTAAAAAACTAAAAATTCAGAGAGATGATGTCAGAAGTCTGGCTATGATTCTGAGTGTTTATCACTTTTGTCCGCCTCAGTCATCAGCGTTTCGGGTATGAGGGTATCTTTTGGTTTGATTTTTTTAGGCAGGCAAACCACCATTCGGGTCCCCACCCCTTCAAGAGAGATTACCTTAAAATAGCCTTTGTGCCTGTCGATAATCAATTTAGCGATTGACAGACCAAGGCCTGTACCGCCGGAATTTCTGTTGCGGGCAGGATCAGCCCGGTAGAAGCGCTCAAAGATATGCGGAATATCAGCGGAGCTGATTCCAACCCCGCTATCCTGCACAGAAAAACAAGGTTCATCATGCTCATTAACAAAACTGCGCAAAGTAATGACGCTGTCTGTCCCTGAGTACTTTAGGGCATTGTCACATAATATGCGAGCAGCCTGTTTTAGCTGTGCTGGGTCTGCGTCTGCAGACACGCTGGCCTCTGTTTGTATGCGCCAATGGTGATTTTGGTCAATCATAGCGTATTCATCGTAAAGTTCATGCACCAATTTAGATAAATCAATGGCCTGCAGCTGCGGCTGGTGACGGCCTGCATCACCCCTGGCCAGAAAAAGCAGCTGCTCGACCAATTGCTGCATGTTGTCTGTTTCGATTCGGATGGCGGTAATGCCTTCTTCCAGAATTTTTTTATCATCTTTGCCCCAGCGGTCCAGCATTTCAGCGTAGCCCCTGATGACAGAAATAGGGGTGCGCAGTTCATGGGAGGCATCCGAAACGAAGCGGATCTGGTGGCGATAGTTTTCATGCATGCGTGTTAAAAGGTTATTGACAGCGTTTTCAAGCCCCAAAAGGTCGCTGTCGCCTGTGGATAGTTTAGCATCCGGCGCAGAGGCGCTGATGGCCTCAATGGCATCTTCCAGGTCATGATACTTCTGCTCGTCAAAGCCTGCACGGCTCAGCTGTTCGGCCGTTTCGCTCATCTTATGCAAGGGCGACAGCAGGTTCATTGTCTGTCCTTTTCCTTTTCGCCAACGAAATACAAGGGTCAGCCCTTCCAAGATGGCTATAAAAAAGGAAGCGCGATACAGGACCATGAGCTGGGTCCCTGCATACACGCGGTAGGCCTCACCCTGCGGCAAGGAAAATATGTAGTAGACAGTGGGCAGAGTATCAGAAAAACTTTTGTTTTGGGTCCATTCTATGCTGCGCAAAAGGTTGGGGATCCATTGATGACCCAGGGTTCCCTTCTCTGCTGTATAGCACCAGACGGTGAGTAATATTGCCAAAATTGTGATATTCACAAAAACAAGGGTCCAAAATAAGTCTGCGACATGATGCCGGTTGATACGCCGCGCGATGGAGGTCATTTTTCTGGAATCTTTAGCCCTCACGCTTATCCTCCCTGAGTGTATACCCCACGCCCCTCACGGTATGGAGCAGCTTGACATCAAAAGGCTCATCAATTTTTCCGCGCAGATACCTGATGTAAACATCGACAATATTTGTTTCGCCCATATAGTCATATCCCCAAACCTTTTCCATCAGCGATTCTCTGCTCAGCACAATGGATTGGTTCTCCATCAGATACTGGAGCAGAGAAAATTCGCGGCCGGTCAGGTCAACGGGTTGGTCATTGACCGATACCGTATGGCGGGCAATATCCATTTGCAGCGGGCCGACTGTGAGCAGCAGCTGCTGGAGGGACTGTTGTTTTCGCAGCGCTGTTCGTATGCGCGCCAGCAGTTCTTCAATTGAGAAAGGCTTGGTGATGTAATCATCAGCGCCGGTATCAAGTCCGGTTACTTTGTCCATCACAGCATCTCTGGCAGTGAGCATAATCACGGGCAGATCACATGACCGCCTGAGGCGTCGCAGCACCTCCAGCCCGTTAAGACCGGGGAGCATGATATCAAGGAGCATCAAATCCCAGCCGCCTTTTTCTGCTAACTCAAGGCCTGCTCGACCATCCTCCGCCTTGATGACCTGGTAGCCTTCGTGGCTCAGCTCCAGTTCAATAAAGCGGGCGATGCTTTTTTCGTCTTCTATCAGAAGGATGGTCTGCATATCATTCTTGCTCCTAATCCCAATCAATGTCCATCGTGAATCTTTCAGCAGATATTTCCCGGGCAGCTTAGCTCTTATTCTCCGGACTGACTGTTGTGATTGCTGCCGGTTTTTATGTTTTCCATCATGTCAGCGGCTCTGTCCATTACGCGATTGACGCCGTCAACATTCTTTGCACCCTTGAATTTATAGGTTATGCCAAAAAACAGCGCTATAACCATGACGGGCAGCGTGATCTTGAAGGTAAACACGAGCAGCAAAATGAAGGCCAGCAAGGGGACGCTAAATAACAGTTTGCCCCTGTGGTGAACCAGCAATTCGATGCGGTTAATGCGGTTGACAGCCTGTGTGAATAATTCAAACAGCCTCTGAAAGACACCGCCTGCATAGGCTGTGCTTTGTGTTTTTTTAGGCTCTGCTTCTTGTTTGGTTGTGTAGCTAGCGGATTTTTCATGTACAATCTTGCCGTTTTTTTCCAGGTATACCAGCGCGTCGAGCAAATCCCAATCACTTGCCTCCAGCGCTATTTTTGCGTCTTCATAACTGACATTCACCTTCCGACGAAGTTTTTCCACCATTTCAAAATGATCCATGTTTTACCCCTCCTTATTGATTCTATCATATAGCAGCTTCATTAAGAAAATCAGGTTGATATCATTAAAATAGCATTAAAAAGCGGGGATGCGATGTTGGGCATCCCCGCAGACAAACTTACATTTCAGCGACTGAAGCTGTTATACACCCAGGCTTCTTCTGCTGACAAAACCTCTGGCAGGAAGACCTGTGCCTTCGAAGTTTTCTACTTCTACGTAAGCCCAGAAGTCATCCAGGTAGGCAAGGAGGTTAAAGGGACTGCCGCCTTCGAAGCGTTTGCTCAACTCTCTGTTTTCACTGACAATGGGGTCGTCCACGAACAGAGAAGCGGATACGTTGTTCTTGGCGATATAACTTAACTGCAAAGGCAGGGGAACGATGTCTTGGGGAATAGCGTCCATGGTTACGAAACCGATACGGTACCCACCATTTGAGAGGCCATATCCAATCAAGGCCCAGCCATTTTCCTGGCCATACACCCTGATGGTACCTCCGCCAAGTGTGGCATTGCCAACACGGTAATTCCCTTCACCTGGTCCTGTATACATAGGATAGTCACCGGTGTTTGCTTGTGTTTCAACAAATTCCGGAA
>JAAZEI010000045.1 GCA_012512355.1 Clostridiales bacterium
GCATATTGTATGACCTTGTCTTTCGTATAGTTTTCATCAAATACTTCGATGAAATTGACGCCAAATTCACCATAAGTCAAAGTCCCTGTTTTATCAAACACGACGGTATCGATTTTTCTGGCGTTTTCAAACTGCGTTCTGTTTCTGATCAGCAGGCCATTTTTGGCGGCCTGTGCGGTGGAGGTCGCCACCACCAAAGGTGTCGCCAGGCCCAGCGCGTGCGGACAGGTGATGACCATGACAGCCGCCATGCGCGCGATGGCATAGGCAAAATCTTTTGAGATGACGTACCACACAATAAGGGTCACAAATCCGACGGTCAGCGCGATGATGGTCAGCCAAAAGGCGGCTTTATTCGCCAGGTCCTGCGTTTTTGATTTTGATTCCTGTGCCTGTTTCACCAGGTCGATCACTTTTGACAGATAGGAGTCTTTGCCGATGTTTTTAACGATGACTTCCAGGGAACCGTCGCCATTGATGGAGCCGCCGATCAATTGTGCCCCTTCACCTTTTTGGACCGGTTTTGATTCGCCTGTCAGCATGGATTCGTTGATATAGCTTGTCCCCTTGACAATGGTCCCGTCAGCCGGCACCTTTTCGCCGGGTTTGATGAGGATTTTATCTTCCCAGCGTAATTCGCCTACATCAACTTCAGCAACTTCACCGTCTCTGAATACATGGGCTGTGTTGGGCATCAGTTCCGCCAATTTTGAAAGAGCGCTTGACGCACTTAAGACAGACCTCATTTCTATCCAGTGGCCCAAGAGCATGATATCAATCAGCGTCGCCAGTTCCCAGAAAAAATCATTGCCCAAAAGCCCGAACACGGTGGCAGTGCTGTATAGGTAAGCGACTGAAATGGCCATGGCAATCAGGGTCATCATGCCGGGCTGCTTTTCTTTTAATTCATCTTTTAATCCGGTCAAAAATGGCCAGCCGCCATAAAAATAAATGAAAGTCGACAGCGCGAACAGAATATAGCTGCTGCCGGGAAAGGACAGGTCGATGTTGGTCCACCTATGAATCATCGGGGACAGCAGGAGGATGGGAACGGTCACAATCAGGGAGATAAAAAACCGTCTCTTGAAATCTGTGATCATCATTTCGTGGTGGTTGTGATGGTCACCTCCCTCATGTTGTTGATGTGCCATTTGCTGTTCATGGCCTTGGTGCTTATCTTTATGCCCTGCTTTATCAGGATGATGGGTCTGCATGGTTTTGTGCGCGCCGTGCATGCCCGGCGAACTTTGACCATCCTTTTTATTCATTGCAAAAACTCCTTTCTTTGGGATTTGGGAATAACACACCCATTGCATCTGGTAAAAATATACCCATTTTTTACCCTTGTCTTTTCTTTCATGACAGCTGTAAAAGAATAGCCTCAACCCCCCTACTTGGGGTATACTCTGCATTGGATTTAAAGAACGCTGTGATGGGACTGGCCGGTATCGCAAAACGGCAGCAGCTTCGTCATGAGCGCATTGAAGGATGGCGGCGATGAAAAACGGTATTTTGTTTCAGGCCTTTGAATGGTACTTGCCAGACGACGGGGGCTATTATGACGATCTGTGTTTAAAGCTTGATGAATTAAAAGAGATGGGCGTCACCGCCCTCTGGCTGCCGCCTGTCTACAAGGCGACAGGGGTAAACGATGTGGGCTACGGCAGCTATGACCTCTATGACCTGGGTGAGTTTGACCAGAAGGGCAGCGTCAGAACAAAGTACGGCACCAAAGAGCAGTTAAAGCACCTGATATCGGAAATCCACAAGCGGGAGATGTCTGTCTACGCGGATGTGGTGCTCAACCACAAGGCGGGTGCCGACCGCGCCGAAAAGTTTCAGGCCGTCATGGTCGATGAAAATGACCGCAACCGGGAAGTGGGAGATGTCCACGAGATCGCGGGGTGGACCGGCTTTGATTTCCCCGGGCGGGGCGATACCTATTCCAAGTTCAAATGGCACCACGAGCATTTCTCCGGCGTAGACTTCGACAACCTGACCGGTACCAAGGCCATTTTTCGCATCATCGGCGATAACAAGGGCTGGAATCTTGGGGTATCCACCGAAAAAGGTAACTTTGACTACCTGATGTTCGCCGACCTTGACCTGGCGCACCCGGATGTCAAGGAAGAATTAAAAATCTGGGCCCTGTGGTTTATTGATGAGCTGGGCCTGGATGGCTTTCGGATGGATGCCTTAAAGCACATGGACCAGGCGTTTTTGGAAGAATTCTTCAATTTTATCCGGCAGGAAAAGGGCGAAGATTTCTATGTTTTGGGCGAATACTGGATTAAAAGTGAGGAAGAGAACAGCGATTTCCTCGACAAAATCAACTACAGATCCCAACTGTTTGATGTGGGGCTTCACTTTAACCTGTTTGAAGCATCAAAAAACAGCGCGGGTTTTGACCTGCGCCAAGTATTTGACGGCAGCCTGCTCAAAAGCCACCCGGCGCTGTCGGTGACCTTTGTGGACAACCACGACTCCCAGACCGGGCAGGCCCTTGAATCCTGGGTGGAGCCCTGGTTTAAGGAAAGTGCCTATGCGCTGATCCTCCTGCGGCAGGAGGGATATCCCTGCATCTTCTACGGGGATTACTACGGCACAAACGGCGAGCCGGCCCCTGACTTTATCCGCGAAAAAATCACCTGTCTGTCAAAACTCAGAAAGAACTTCGCCTTTGGCGCGCAGGATGATTATTTTCAGTCACCCACCTGCATCGGCTGGCTCAGGCAGGGCGATGACGAGCATCCCAACAAGATGGCAGCTGTCATCTCCACCGGGGACGCGGACACCATCGGGATGTCAGTAGGACAAGGTGAAGCCGGCAAAGTCTATGCCGATTACACCGGCAACAGCGAGAACAAAATCACCATTGATGAAGAAGGCTGGGGCGCTTTTGAAGTCGGGCCCGGCAGCATCAGTGTGTGGATGGAGGACGGTCTGGAACTTTGATGGAATGACGGCTTGCGGGGGATTTCATCCCTTGACCCATCTTTTGTAATTTATTTCAAAAAAATAGACCGGCTCAGCACGCGATCACGCTTGCTGAGCCGGTCTTGCTGATTAAATATTATTTTATTTAACGATATCCCCGAAGACTTCCCCGCGGGCCGCGGCGGCGTTGGCCTCATCGGTATCGATGTGCATCGAGAGGGAAAAGGCCTCGTTGACCCGGACCACCGTATCATAAAATACAGTCTTTCGTTCATCTGTATTGAGCATGACCCCGACAATATCCTGATCCTTGACGCCCAGACGCAGGGCATCCGCCGGCTTCATGTGGATGTGGCGCTTGGCGACGATGACGCCTTCTGCCAGTTCTACCTGGCCCTTGGGGCCGACCAGGGTGCAGGGGGAGGAGCCCTTGATGTCGCCGCTCTCGCGAACAGGGGGGGTGATGCCCAGCACACGCGCATCGGTGAAGGACAGCTCCACCTGGGTGGCCTTGCGGGTGGGGCCCAGGATGCTGACCTGCAGCTCACCCCGCGGGCCCTTGACCGTCACCTTTTCGGCGGAGGCATACTGACCGGGCTGGGATAAATCCTTCTTGGGGGTCAGGGCATGGCCCGGGCCAAACAGTGTTTCCAAATCCTCCTGCGTGACATGCATATGGCGGGCGGAGGTCTCAATCATAAATTTCATCGTCTTATCTCCTTGTACTTTTGCTTCTGTTAGATTATAGCCTTTGTGGTATATAATAACAAGGTGGAGCTATGCCCTAAAAGAGGCATTGTTCCCATCACTTCGCAGTATTATTTCAAGCATGAGCAAAGGAGTATACATTGGCAAAACTCGAACGGCAACTGCAGGGCGATTTTAAGGAATTGCTGGGAAAAATAGAACAGGGCATCATGAAGGGCAGCGTCTCTGCCAGCCTGGAAGATGGAAGTGACTTTGTGACAGGGGATGTGCAGGCGGCAGTGCGCGTGTTTGAACGCTACTCATGGATAGGGAAAAACCGGGTGAGCCTGTCGGTGACCCTGCTGGCGAAAGGCCGTCAGATATTTGTGTCAGCCATCAGCTCAGGCGGCAGCCAGGCGGTGTTTATGAAACTCAACACCTTTGGCGAGAGCGCATTTTTAAGTCGCTTAAGTGAGATATTGGATCAATACAGGGGATGATATCCCGGGCCTAAAGCAGCAGGGTGTCAGCCTGACATCACGGCTTTGTTTTTGCCTGTTCTCTTTCCCTCATACAGCGCCTCATCAGCTCTTTTGACCAGCGCTTCAACGGTTTCATCTTTTTTGATGGTGGCCATGCCGATGGTGATGGTGATATTCAAGTCCTCCTTCTGATAAGTTTGGACATGGTTTTGGACGGCCATTCTGATGGTTTCGGCCCGTTTGGGCGCATCTTCAGGCTGCAATCCCGGGAACAGGAGCATAAATTCCTCTCCGCCCCATCGGGCCAGCACATCATAGGATCTGATGAGTTTGCCAAACAGGTCGGACAATGATGTTAGGACCACATCGCCTGCGTCATGCCCAAAAAGATCATTGGTTTGTTTGAAGTCATCAATGTCGGCAATCATGATAGAAAATACTTGCCCGGTCCTCAGAAACAGCTGATGCTCCTGATGCAGGTGTTCTTCCATGTGCCGGCGATTGTATAGGCCTGTCAAACAATCAACCCTAGACGCGAAATCCAGCTGTTTATTTAATTCTTCGAGCTTGACGGTGGCTTCTTTGAGGTCCGCTGTGCGGCCATCCACCAATTTCTCCAGGGAATGATTGAGCTGATGCAATTCCTGTTCGGCTTTCATTCTTCTTTTATAGTTTTTGACAAGGTTGGCGATCAGTGCCATCTCAAGCAGGATGATGAGGGTGCCGACGATAAAATAGATGCCGTATGCGCTCCATATATCTTCATCTTGATACAGGATGATGCTTTTTTGCGGCAGGGTTGTTGTGTCGATATGCCAGCGGTTCAAGGCCCGGTCATCAAAAACATATTCATCAGACTGTTCTTCCAAGACCACCAGGTCTGCCGGCTCTTCGCCATTGATGAGGCGCAGGGTCATCAGGGCCGCTGTTTGTCCGAGGATGCCCTGGTTATATAAGTAGCCGCCAATAATGCCCGTGCCCAGGTACTGCCGCTGGGTCCCATAGACAGGGGCCTTGACAGCTTTGGTGATGGCGCTCAGCACCCGTACGGGGACAAAGGATTCGCCCTTGGCATCTGCCACCCAGCGCACAAACAGGATGGCCGAGTCGTCAGGGACCTGTGCGAGGGTTATCATCATATCCGCATAACTCAGCTCATTTAAATAGATAAACTCTGCCTGGGCGAGGTAGGGTTCTGCTGCTTGTTTGATTTGCGCCGGTATGGCCTGCTCACTGTAAGAGTCCCCCACAACGACATAGATCTTCTTCAAATTCTTCTGCGTGCTCAAAATGAGCCGGATATTGCTGTCAAAGTTGGGCAGTGCAGTAATCAAAACATGCTTGGGGCTCACATCAACCGGACGCGATTCATCCGCAGACCACACAGAGACAATGGGCACCTCACCAAATAGCTCCTGCGAAAAGCGGGATAGAAAATCGTTCGCGCCACCTGAGGCGACAATGACATCCGGCGTCCAATTGGTGTATTGCTGTTTTAATTTGATGTACGCCGCGGTGGCTTTGAGATAGTCATCATGCTGGGCAAATTTTTCCAGGTTGAGATACTCGTAGGAATAATTAAATTTATAGCCGGTTTCCTGCCCCAAGGTCTGGACGAACTCTTCGTTGAAAGCCTGATGAGCAGGGTATTGCGATGCAAATTGGTGGAGGATGAGAATATTTTTTTCTATGGGTGCCGGCAAAGCCGCCTGGGCGGAGAAAAGCGACATCAATAATACCATCATCATGAGTCCCAGGGGATATTTGGCTTTCAAGACAGCTTTCATGCGATGGTTCAACTCTTTTCTATGATAAAATGGGTCAATGCGGCATCGGGATGAGCACCGGTCGGTTTTCATACTTTTTATCGATATACAAATTGAGCATCAAGCCCGCCAGAACGAGAAAACCCCCGATGAAATTGCGCAGGGGAAATTGCTGGGTGAGGACCATATCAAGCAGCAACCCAGCAAATACCTGGCCCACAAACAGGGACAGGGTCATGTAAAAGGAAGGAATCCTGCCCACGCAAAAACTGGACACCAGCACGATGACACCGCCGAGCAAGCCGCCCAGGTATATGTAGACGGGGCCGCTGACCGCGTAGGCTATGGGCGGCCGGCTGCCGGCAAACAGCAGCAGCAGGAGGGCGCCTGTCAAACCTGTCACATAGTTGATGAAGGTGCTGGTGAGCAGGCCTGTTTTGCGCGCCAGCTGGCCGTTGATGAGCCGTGACAAAAGGACTGTAATGCCCGCAAGCAGGGAGACCAGCACCGGGATTGCCTGAAAGTCATCCCACATCCAGATGATGCCCGCAAGAGACAGCAGGCCGCCCCAGAGCTTTTGCCTGCGAAAAGGGCGTTTGGGCAGGCCAAGCAGGCCAAAGTGGTCGGCCAGGAGGCTTGAAACGCTCTCGCCAAGCAGCCCCAGCGCCATCATGGCCGAGACGCTGATTTTGCCAAAAGCCGTGTTGTTGAAAACGGTGGTGACAATGCCGATAAAGCCGCCGATGTACAGGTAAACCGGCAGGCGTTTAAACCTTGGCTTTTGCTTTTTTATCAGCAGCAGAATGCTCATGAACACAATACCGGCCATGTGAATCAGCACCAGTGCTGCAATTTGGCCGACACGGGCATTGAGTTCACCGTTGAACACCACCATGACGGAGATGAGCATGCCCGCCATCAGGGAGAGAAAATAATACATAAAACCTCATTGGGACTTCTTCAATTTACTCTGGGCTGTGTTTTTTTATTATAGCATACAATTAAATTTGATTACAGCAAAGGAAATTTCCTGGGTTTGTCAAAAGGCGCGAAATGTTGTACATTATATGAACTTGCGCAATTTTAATTCTTTGACGAAGATAATCCCCTCCCGTTCCTGCACGATGTGAAAAGCATGCGATAAGGAGAGCTCCGGATGATTCTCAGCCTTTGCCTCAACCCCTCGATTGATAAGAGCATCTGTCTTGATCAATTGATCATTGGCAGCACCAACCGTTCATGTCATGAGGCACAGCAGCCTGGCGGAAAAGGCATCAACTGCGCGGGTGTTTTGGCAGACCTGGGGCATGAGGTCAGCGTGGCAAGCTTTATATCACCTGCGGATGAAGCGTCAATCGCCGCGGGTCTCCACAGCCGGGGCAGCAGATTTAGCGCGGTTTATGTGGAGCAGAGGCTGAGGGTCAACCTCAAGCTGATTGACAGCAGCCGGGGTGAAGTAACGGAGATCAACGCCGCGGGACCGCAGGTGGGCGAAAAGGAACTGGCTCAAATGAGCGACCTGGTGGGGGAGATCGCTGCGGATTGTGAGTGGGCGCTGCTTTGCGGCAGCATGCCGCCGGGCTGTCCGGATGATTACTACCGGCAGCTGATGGGGCTGATTCGGCAGGTTTCACCATCCTGCCGCATTGCCCTGGATGTGCCGGGCCTGCCCTTTCGTTTTGGGATGCAGCAAAGGCCGGACCTGGTCAAGCCCAACCTCCAGGAGCTGTCTTTCTACCTGGGCTATCCTGTGAAAACCCTGGATGAAGCATATCTGGCAGCCAAAAAACTGCGGGACGAGGGGGCAGGAAGCGTGATTGTGTCCATGGGCGGGATGGGGGCACTGCTAAGCACCCACAGCCTGCAGGCTTTTGCGCCTGCCTTGAATGTACCCATTGTATCAACAGTTGGCGCGGGTGACGCGATGCTGTCGGCCTATATTGCCGGCCTGATAGAAGAAAAGAGCGAATCGGAGGCTTTTCGTCTGGCAGTCGGGGCCGCTGCAGCCAGGGTGGCCGGAAAAAGGTATCCAGGGGACGAGTATGTCAAAAGGGTGCAGATACAGTTGAGGGACGACAGGGAAGGAAAAATTGAAGCTGTTAAATAATAAACGAAGTTGTTATCAATTCCTACTAATTTACTCTGTTATGTTTCCTGGTCGCAATACGGCCGATTATAACAAAGCAGCATGATTTTGACCGAATACTGTAAAATATCCCTGCTTTAATTGAAAAGTTGATGCATTAAAAGAACAAGTATGGTACAATTCTAAATGGCGTTCTTGTGAATTAATTATTGACCTTGTGTGAAAGAGGAGGAAGCTGACAGATGTGCGAGTGCACTGATAAGTATGCACAGCTTGATGAAATCATCATCAGGCACAAAGACGATCCGGGCGGGCTGATGCCGGTGATGCAGGAAGCGCAGCACCTGTTTGGGGCGCTGACGATTGATGTCCAGGAGAAGATAGCCAAAGGGCTTGACAAGACCATGAGTGAAGTGTACGGCGTCGCCACCTTCTATTCACAGTTTACGCTGGAACCCAAGGGGAAGTATGTGATCAGCGTCTGCATGGGGACCGCCTGCTATGTCAGGGGCGCCCAGGCTGTGCTGGACAAGCTGTCAGAATATCTGGAAATCCCCGTTGGCACCACGACCTCCGATGGTTTGTTTACGCTGGAGGGGACCCGCTGTCTGGGTGCCTGCGGCCTGGCCCCTGTGATGACGGTCAATGACGAAGTCTTTGGCCGTGTTACGCCCGGGCAGGTGGCATCTATCCTTGACAAGTTTCAAGACTGATGCGGGACTGGTCGCTCCATCTGCTTGATTTGATGGAAAACAGCCTTCGCGCGGCGTCCACCCGGGTGGAGCTGAGCCTGGCGCTCAGCCAGGACGGGGCGCTGGACATCATTCTTCGGGATGATGGATTTGGCATGGACAGAGACTTTGCAAGCCTGGCGACTGATCCTTTTACCACCACCCGAACGACGCGCAAAGTGGGGCTTGGGTTGTCCCTCGCCCAGCACAATGCTGAGCTGACGGGCGGCTACCTGGAGCTGTTAAGCGAACCTGGCTGCGGCACGCGGGTGCATATCTGTATTTTGACAAGCCACATCGATTGCCTGCCCCTGGGCGATCTGGCGCAGACGATGGCCAGCCTGATCCTGCTCAACCATGACAAAACAGATTTTACGCTGGATATGTCTTCGCCCATGGGCAGCGAACACTTTAGCACCAAGGTGATCAAGGAGGTGCTGGGGGATGAGGTGGCGCTGAATGAACCTGAGGTGATCACCTATATAAAGGACCTGCTAAGCGAGCAGAGCCAGACTGTATTCGGAGGGATTTTATTATGAAAACACTGCAAGAGCTGGAGGCCATCCGCCAAAAAACGCTCGACAGGATCAGCATGCGCAAGGAAGACAAGGAAGTTGCTGTGCGCATCGTCATCGGCATGGCCACCTGCGGCATCGCAGCCGGCGCGCGCCCGGTGATGGCCACCTTTATGGAAGAAATTGAACGCCGTCACCTGCACAGCGTCAACCTGACGCAGACAGGCTGCATCGGTATGTGCCGGCTTGAGCCGATTGTTGATGTTTTTACACCCGACGGCGGGAAGGTGACCTATGTCAATGTCACACCTGAAAAGGTGCGCATGATTGTAGCTGACCATGTGGTCAACGGACACCCAGTGAGTGAGTATACCATCGGCGCTGTGGATGCACAGGCCTGAGCAGAGGGAGCAGTATGGATTTTTTTCGTTCACATGTTTTAATTTGCGGCGGTACGGGCTGTACCTCCTCGGGCAGCGAGAAGCTGATTGACCACTTGAATCTCAAGCTCATTGAGCTGGACCTGGTCAAAGAGATCAAGCCCATCCGCACGGGCTGCTTTGGCTTGTGCGAGGCCGGGCCCATCGTGATTGTTTACCCGGAAGGCACCTTTTATTCGCATGTCACAGTCGCTGATATGGACGAGATTGTCTTTGAGCATCTGCTCAAAGGCCGGGTCGTCAAGCGCCTGCTGCACCAGGACAAGGACATCGACCACACCATTGAGATGTCGCTGACCGAAATCCCCTTTTATAAGCATCAGACGCGTGTCGCGCTGAGAAATTGCGGTGTGATAGCGCCTGAAGAAATTGATGAATATTTGGCTTTTGACGGCTACAAGGCGCTTGAAAAAAGCCTGCTGTCACTCAGCCCTGATGAAGTGATTGACATCATCACCCTGTCAGGCCTCAGGGGACGCGGAGGCGGCGGCTTTTCCACCGGGCTGAAGTGGAAGTTTGCCAGAGCGACCCAGGCGGATACCAAATATGTAATCTGCAATGCCGATGAGGGTGACCCCGGTGCCTTTATGGACAGGTCAGTCCTGGAAGGTGACCCGCACTCTGTGCTGGAGGCGATGGCCATCACGGGCTATGCCATCGGCTCCCATGAAGGCTATATCTACGTGCGTGCTGAGTACCCCATTGCCGTCAGCCGCCTGGCGATGGCCATTGAGCAAGCCAAAGAGTATGGCTTGCTTGGCAAAGATATTTTGGGCAGCGGATTTGATTTTGACATCCACATCAGACTGGGGGCAGGCGCCTTTGTCTGCGGCGAAGAAACAGCCCTGATGGTTTCCATCCAGGGCGAGCGCGGTGAGCCAAAGCCAAAGCCGCCCTTCCCGGCCGTTAAAGGGCTGTTTGGCATGCCCACCAACATCAACAATGTCGAGACCTATGCCAACATACCCCCCATCATCAACAAGGGGGCTGAGTGGTTTAGGTCCATGGGCACGCAGAAAGCCCCCGGCACCAAGGTCTTTGCCCTGGGCGGCAAGATCAACAACACCGGCCTTGTCGAAGTGCCCATGGGCACCTCTTTGCGCAAGGTGATTTATGATATCGGCGGCGGCATCCCCGGCGGCCGCAAGTTCAAGGCAGTGCAGACAGGCGGCCCTTCGGGCGGCTGCATCCCAAGCGAACTGCTGGATGTGTCCATTGATTACGAATCACTCACCGACATCGGCTCCATGATGGGGTCGGGCGGCATGATTGTGATGGATGAAGATAACTGCATGGTCGATATTGCACGCTTCTTTCTGGACTTCACCGTGGATGAAAGCTGCGGCAAGTGCACGCCCTGCCGCATCGGCACCAAGCGCATGCTGGAGATACTTGACCGCATCGTCACAGGCAAAGGCGAAGAAGGCGATATCCAGAAGCTGGAAAAGCTGGCCGGCAGCATCAAAGACACCGCTCTGTGCGGCCTGGGGCAAACAGCGCCAAACCCGGTGCTGTCAACCA
>JAAZEI010000046.1 GCA_012512355.1 Clostridiales bacterium
GGATTGGTAATTGTCACCGTTCCGATAATGCCGGGATTTCCGGTTGCTGCAGCGTTTGTGGGAAGAAGACTCAGCAACAGGAAGCCTGCCAGCAAAATCCCTAAAACCCGTTGATGCAAGACTTTGTTTTTCATTCTTAAACCTCTCTTTTTCGTGTTCATCATATCACTATGACTTTACCCACTTTTTGATGTTGTACTTATAAAACGATTGCAAAGATGCTTTTCTTGCGTCATCATGATAAAATAGACGCACATCAATGGAGGACAGCGGACAATGCAAAAAGAGCAGTATGATAAAAATATGCAGACCCTGATAGATCAGCTCACAGCAGAAGGCAGGCGCAAGAGCCTGCTGCTGCATTGCTGCTGCGCGCCCTGCAGCACAGCCGTATTAAAAAGGCTCCATGAGTGTTTTGATATCACTGTCTATTACTATAACCCCAACATTGATAGTTTAGAAGAGCACAATCTGCGCGCACGTGAACTCGAATACTTTGTTGGTCAAAGCGGGTTGGCTATGGCCTGCGTTATTGTCCCCTATGAGCCAAAGGTGTATTACGAAGCGGTACGCGGATATGAACAAGAGCCTGAGGGCGCATTACGCTGTGAAATTTGCTTTGCCCTGCGCTTGCGTCATGCCGCGCACTATGCAACTCTACATCACTTTGATTATTTCACCACCACACTAACCATCAGTCCAATGAAAAACGCCTCCCTGCTCAACCGCCTGGGTGAGCAGACGGCAGCACAAACAGGCACCCGCTTTCTAAACAGCGACTTTAAAAAAAGAGGAGGCTATCTCCTCTCCACCCAGCTGTCAAAAGAATATGGCATTTATCGACAGGATTATTGCGGCTGTGTTTTTTCCAAGACAGCACGGGAAACAGGGCATCGCTGATTTTCAGCGGATTCCGCTGCCGAAGCCCTGTACTTAAATAATAAAAATCTATTTATCTAAAATGACTCAATAACGGTTTTTGACCCGTTCGGCGAAACCGATCAAATCCTTTATTTGGAGTGTGCGCCCATCGTCAAGCGTCACGTTACCATTAAACCTTCCAAATACCTGGTGCTGGTCTGTGGATATCACAAGAGCTGATACCTTCGCCGCCCTATCAAGAATAGGCACAAAATTAAGATGCAGACGCCCTTGATTGTCTTTGATCTCCCAGGGCTTCTCATAATCAAATCCTTTCCCATTCCGGGGAATATCAAAAACCACATCCTGAAGTTTATGGGCTTTGCCATCATAAAACAGCATATTTTCTGTCGCAGCGGATGTATCTCCAAATCCATATCCAAGATTCAACCCAAAGCGCTGCCCCTGCACAATGCCTGAGGCCGACGCCCAGTACCAGGTATTGCGATAAGTCCACACGCCGCGACCCCAGTCAAGCACCCCAAAGGAAGTGGCTGGAGAAAAGATATAATCAAGGCCATTGAAAATCACCCGGCCCTGGGCGGGCAGGCAGTTAATTTTCTGATTGTAGTAAAAATGATGAGGCTTATTATGAAAGGGTGTTACAATCACCATGCTGTCTTCATTTTGATCATGAAGGACGACATCAAATAAAAGCGCAGAGCGTTCGCCCCCAAAATCATACATATGGCCATAGAGGTGTCGCTGATCACCCTCTTTTCTCAGGGTAATCTCGTAATTTTTTCCCTGAGCGCGCACGACGCCCGCATCACTGGATGAATGCAAATTGAGTTTGCCGCCGGTCAACGGCTTCATCCGGGTGACCGTGTGCTGCTGCTTTTTTTCAAAATCGATCAAACTGATGCTATCAAGACCCATGTAGCTGTTGTCAGCCACTGTCAGGGCCAAAGCAAAGAAGTCATTGCAGATTAAATAATAATCCCATTCTTTGATGCGCCATTTGGGTGCTTTGATCATAGACCTGTCATAGCGTTTCAACAGGGATGTCGCATACCCTCGATCCATCAGGCGGCCATCCAAACTCAACAGGTCACCCCGGGTCAGCATCCGTTTTTGAACATTCCCCAAAAAGTGCACTTCATGTTCGTTTTTCATGCGCTTATCTTATTCCAAATGGTGATTCCTGTCAATATACCAGCGCACATTGCAAGATAAGTGGTAGACCGTGTAAAATACCCTGCTTCAAAATACCAAAAAACAATCAAAATTAATATGCTTTCACTCATAGCGATAAAGCAGTCAAAGGCTGTCGCATTCATCGTAAATAAAAAAAGCCACAGCATATTGTGTGCTATGGCTAAATTCAGATTCTCAAAGAGTCAGTCTGCTTTGAGCTCTAAAAACTCTATTAACTCCATCGGCTCAAGCCGGTACTCAGCGCCCTTCCCCTGGAAGAAACCGTGAGCGCCAATCAAATGAATATTGACATCTGTCCATATCATTGTTTTCCCATTCTGGTTGCGAATGGTCGTGTTGCGCTTGGCCTGGCGAAATCCATCCTTAAAAGGACAGCCCATAAAGCCCATGTACTCTTCAACCTTGATCATATAATCGCCAACAGGGCACTCTTCACCCATTCCTTTAAGACCTTCCTGGGTGAGGGCTCGCATGGTATCGGCAATTTTGGCTGCTGTTATCCCAACAGTTGCGAGGACTGCTTCGTCATCCGATATGATCTCCTGGATATCACGGTCATCATCGCCAAGAAAACCATCCTTGGACAAACGACCTTCGCGCATATCCCGCTGAAGCATCTCGTCTCTTGGATTTTCTTTCATATATCCTCCTTAAGAGAACTTGTCGTAGAAAATGGTCTGATCTGTAAAACCCTTATCCTTGAGGATTTTGATGCAGGCATCCAGCATGCCCGGGCTGCCGCACAGATAGGCCTCTTTGCCCTCGCCGTTTTGGATCTGCTGCTCAAGCGCTACCGTGACAAAGCCTGTTACGCCTGTCCATTCATCCTCAGCCTCAGGAAATGCCAGGCAGGGTATAAAGGTGAACTGGGGATAATCTTTTTGAATCTGCGCGAACTCTTCCATATAATAAAGATCTTTTAAAGTATTTGCGCCAAAGAAAAATCGCATCTTGTGGGGCAGATTGTTCTCGATGACTTCATATACCAGGCTGCGAATGGGCGCAAGGCCTGAGCCGCCGGCTATCATGATAAGCTCTTCACAGTTTCCCCGAAGATAGAAATCACCGTAGGGGCCGGACATCCTTGCCTTATCCCCCACCTTGAGCGCCTGATGGACATAGCCTGTACAAATGCCGCCCGGAACCAGTCGGAATAAAAGCTCGATGTGATCATGTTCTGAAGACTTGGATGAGATGGAATAGGCCCGGAATACCACTTCTTTTACCTTGCCGTAGGGTTTGCTGTAAAACTGCATGAACTGTCCGGCTTTAAAATTGATGGTCTCGCCTGGAGCTAACTTTAAGCGTACACGCTTGATATCATAGGTCATGTCCGTAATATCTTCTACATCACAGATAAACTCTTTGATGTTAAACAGCTCTTCTTCTATCTCGAGCTTCATGTTGCCTTTAACTTTTACCTGACAGGACAAACGGACATTTTGCTTGCGCTCTTCCTGGTTAATATAAGGCTCTTCCGTGGGCAGCAGACCGCTTGGTGTGCCTTCGAGTACTTTGACCTTGCATAGACCGCAGGTTGCCTTGCCGCCGCAAGCTGAAGGAATAAATATTTTTTCACCTGCCAGGGTATTTAACAGGGTACTGCCGCCCTCTACCTTTAACAGCCTGGCGCCATTGTTGATATCAATTTCACAGATGCCATAATTGTTGAGCACCTTTTCCGAGATTGATATCATGACGCTGAGCACACCTGAAATAACAGCGAGGCTGCCGACAGCTCTTAAAATAACAGAAAAATCCATTGCCTCGCCCCCTTACTGAATGGTGAAAATACCGGAAAATCCGATAAATGCCATGGCCATGATGCCTGTGATGATAAAGCTGATGGCAGGGCCGCTGATGCCGGGAGGCAGCTTGGCTTTTTTTAACTTTTCTCGGATCGCTGCCAGCATGTTGATTGCCAGCCACCAGCCAAGCCCGGAGCCCAGGCCATAAACCAGACTTTGGAGAGCACCGTACTGTCGAATGACCATAAACAGTGTCACCCCCAGAATGGCGCAGTTGACTGTGATCAGGGGCAAAAAGATGCCCAGTTTCGCATAGAGGTCCGGCGTGTACCTGTCCATCGCCATTTCAAGTATCTGAACAAATGCCGCGATGACCATGATATAGATAATGTAACTCAGATACTGTATTTCAAGGGGTACGATCACAAAGTGATAAATTGCCCAGTTGATGAATGTGGTCAGCGTCAATACAAGCGTTACCGCCATGCCAAGGCCGGTCGCTGTCTTGTATTCACTCGATATAGACAGGTAGGAGCACATGCCCAGGAAATTGGACAGTATCATGTTGCTGGTGATGATAGAGGCGAAGAAGATGACGATCGGGCTGATTTGCGGCATGATGGCTCCTCCTTATTTTGTTGTTGCCACAGTTTTTTTGGCTGCGCGGGCGCTAAGGCCCCAAATGAGCGCGCCAATAATAAAGAAAGCGGCAGGCGGCATAATGGCGATGGTCCAGGTTTCAAAACCAAAGAAATTAACATTCATTCCTAAAATCGTTCCAAAGCCCAGAACTTCCCGGATGAGGGAAACAATCAGCAGCACACCGGTGTAGCCAAGACCTGCGAAAAAGCCATCAATCAAAGCAGGAATCGGTGGATTTGACTGGGCATATGCTTCAGCGCGGCCCATGATGATGCAATTGGTGATGATGAGCCCGACATAGGGACCAAGCTGCTTTGAAATGTCAGGAAGGAAAGCCTGCAAAGTCAAATCAACGAAAATAACATACACTGCAATGATGAGGGTTTGCACCAACATTCTCACGCGGCGCGGAATGATGTTGCGCATGGCAGACAAGGTCATGCTCGACAGACCGGTCACAAAACTGACGCCCAGACCCATCACCAGGGAATTGTTCATCGAGTTGGTAACAGCCAGGGCAGAGCAAATACCCAGCACCTGACGCAAAACCTGGTTTTCAGAAAAAAGCTGGGTTTTAATAATGCTCATAGGTTTATCAGCCAAGTTATTTCACCTCCCCTGAAAAAATTACAGATTGAATCATGGCATTGACCATCCGCAGAATCGCCTGAGAGGTCTGTGTTGCACCTGTAATGGCATCAATCTGATAGTCATCATGACTGCCGTAGGTGAGGATTCTGCCATCTTCTATGGGTAAATCACGGAACTGTTCTTTGTACCAGGTTTCATCAATACGGCCGCCCAATCCGGGGGTTTCATTCTGGTCTGTGAAAACGATCCCGGTTGTCCGGCTCATATCGGCATTGACGCCCAGGTATCCATCCACGCTTCCCCAGAGCGCTGCTCCATGAAAGGGAAGGGCGTATGCCTTTGTCTCACCATTTTCGAGATATTCATAGGCGTTTTGGCCAGCAATCTGCACGGGCTTCATGGCGGCGTCAAACGCGTCAATGACTTCATCATCGCTTCGCGCTTGCGTTTGCCCCACAGCGTCTAGTATCGCGCGGCGCTCTCTGCTGGCGGTATTGTTGGCAATGCTGGGCTTAAAGCCTTCATAGGCAAAGGCCAAGGCAAAGACAAGAATGGCTGACAAAACGACCATAAAAACGAAGGTGTAAATATGACCCTTTTTCATGCGATGGCCTCCTTTGCCTTTAACTTCTTTTTATCTTTGTACTGGCTGTACTTCAATTCAAACAGAGGGGTGAGGGCATTGACTATCAGTATCGCAAACATCACCCCTTCGGTAAACAGCCCAAAGCTACGAATTATCACTGTGATGATGCCGACCAAGCCACCCGCCAGCCATTGTACTGCCTTGATTTTTGGCGCGGAAATCGGATCAGTGACCATAAACACTGCGCCGAACATCAAGCCGGCGCTTAGCAAGACGAAAAGCGGCGCGGCAGAGCTGATGCCTGTGTAGTATAAAACAGTTGCCAGCAACCCAGCGCCGGCAAGGGTAGAAACCATCAATTGCCAGGATGCCACCTTTTTATACAGCAGATAGGCTGCGCCAAGCAATATCATCACAGCGCTGGTCTCCCCCAGGCTGCCGGGAATATTGCCAAGGAACAAGTTCAGCAGAGGTGTGGCTTCACCCGTTGCATTGAGGACAATGTTGGGTGTCGCCGATGCGATCACATCAGCACCGCGCGCTGCTGACCAGGCAGCAAACCCACCCGGCAAAGTGGCAAACGGCAGGGGCCACTGCATTGTCAGTTGGGTTGGAAAGGCAATATACACAAAGCAGCGCCCCACCAAAGCAGGGTTAAAAATGTTGCGGCCAAACCCGCCAAAAGCTGCTTTGCCAAAAACAATTGCAAATATCATCCCGACGACCGCAATCCACATGGGTGTCAATGGCGGCAGGCTCAAGGTGAACAAGGCGGCAGTCACAAAGACCGCTTCGCTTATCTTGGCTTTTTCCCTGTTGATACTGCGCATCACCAGGTATTCGCTTACCGCGCCGGCCAAAGCGACCAGCAGCCCCATCACAAGATGCCGCCAGCCGAAGAAGTATATTGAAACCAATGTGACGGGTATCAATGCAATCAGGACTGTGCGCATCATCTTTTGTTTTGTGAACAAGGTTGAATAACGCATCCGCATCACCTCTTTAAAATATGTTACAATTAATTATACATAATATCATCAATATTGCAATAAATCTTTTATCGCCTTGATGAAGAGCATCGCTTTTAAAATCCCACTGACGATTCTCTGGCTGATTGAATTGATGAGATTAATAAAAGATCTGTCTTGTATGGTGAGGAATGTAATGTTGGCTTTGAGAACGCCCTTGTTCGTCACCTTATCCCTGACCGACCAACCTGGCATTACGTGTAAAAATATCCTCGCTGTCCTCCTCCAGCCCTTTGGCAAACCGCTTTCACTTCCAGCCCATCATGACGGGCTGCCGGCTGGTGACTGGACACTAATCGCTATAATTGCATCCTGAGCCGAACGCCTCTGGGCATTAGCATAGTTGCTTCGCTGTGCGCCAGCAGACGGTGCCTTCACCAGGGTTCCCTTCCAAAAAACATTTTAGCGGGCGGCGGCTTGACCGCCCAACACTCTCTCTTCTTCTAAGTCTTTATCTGGGTCTTTATCTGTCGCGTCATGTTACGTCACGGCAGCGTCACGGGTTTGTTTCCTGTTAAAAATCTCGAGTTCCTGCTAAAAAATTTTTGCGGGATGCGGTTTGACCGCCCAATACCCTCTCTTCTTCTAAGTCTGTATCTAAGTCTTTATCTGAAGCGTTACCCTGCGTTACTGTAACGCTGCAGTTATTTGGCATCAGTTTCTCAATTTCACGATGTATGTTTTCCTGCGCCTGGCCGATCTTCCCTGTTTCCCGGATATAGGAATTTCTGTTTTTCGCTGATGTATAATGGTCTCGCTTTCATCCATCATCCCCGACACTTTCAGCTGCTGAGCAATTGGACATCCTGGGGACTAAAAGTTCAAGGTATGGACGTATTTAATAAGTTATCACCTCTTCCCAATGATATAAGAACGCGCGTTCTAATCCGTCCAGATTCATTATAT
This sequence comes from Clostridiales bacterium, assembly GCA_012512355.1. Taxonomy (GTDB): domain Bacteria; phylum Bacillota; class Clostridia; order Christensenellales; family Aristaeellaceae; genus UBA1038. Next base: position 7,581 of record JAAZEI010000046.1, read on the forward strand.
CAGACAGAGTGGTTTGACATCTACTGACATAGGATGACAAGTTCTGACAAATCGTTTCTTTTCAAATCAACAGCGAAATGATTTCCCTCATAAAAGCTGATTCTCTGCCCATATAATAATTTTAACCGAGGGATAGCATCCATCCTGGTGCAAAAACAAAAACCCGCATTGATTAAAATGCGGGATTGTTGTTGGTACGCCCGACAGGATTTGAACCTGCGACCTTCAGAGTCGGAGTCTGACACTCTATCCAGCTGAGCTACGAGCGCATAGCCGAGAAAAGCTAGTGTTTTCAAGGCTTTTGGAGTGTAACATAAGTAAATCCGGCTGTCAATTTGAAGAAGTGTCAGATTCGTCGCCGAGAAACTCGACGACGAACCTAAAGGACGCTGGGCCCACACTATACCTCCCAGGAAAATATCTTAAAGGTCATCCGGCCGCTATTTTTGGATGAACTGTATGACGCCTTTGAAAAGATCAAGTCCACCACCCGCGAGCTGCAGGCCTTTCAGGATCATCTGGCCTCCCTCACCTTTCTCGAGAACAAAGAAGGCAATCGCTGTACTGCTGCTGATGTGCTTGCTGGTCTCCGCTTCCTATGCAAAGGCTTTTGTGATCTCCCCGATGTATATCGGAATTGATGTTTTCCAAGTTAGTCTATCTATCAACGGATCAGGAATTGCAGAGTGCAATGCCTACCTCACTACGTCAATCAGCAGCTGCACACCCACACTGGCGGTTACATTGAAGAAATCAACCAACGGCCAAACCTGGACTTCCGTAAAATCATGGACCGCTACAGGTACGTATCTATTAGGTGCCAGTGTTGACGAAACGATAGCAGTGGCCAGCGGGTATCAGTACAAATTGTTTGCTACCGGCAGGATCTTCAATTCAGAAGGTGTAGTCATTGAAACTGCCTATAAAAACTCGGCTGCGGTATCTTTCTGAAATAGGAAAGTACTTCTCGCCAGATGCTAGTTTTGTGGTTGAGTGACTGGGGCACTGCATCTCGATATCTACAATCGACGGAGCCAGAAAGGCGGGATTCCATTGAACAAATGAGGATAGATGCAAGTTGTTCATGGTGACAGTTTTCTCGGATTAAAATCTCTCAGTTTTATTCGGAATGAAAAATCGAACGCGAAAGGGAAATGAGATCATGAAAACAAAGAAGCTTATTGCAC
>JAAZEI010000047.1 GCA_012512355.1 Clostridiales bacterium
TGACTGGGTGGTTGAGTTCATGAAAGGCTGCGCGGACATGCCAATGGAGGTGATGATATTGTTAATCAGCCCGCCGGACTTCATAAACATCCACTTCCATACCGCGGCCACAGCTACGACAGAGGTTACATAGGGGATGAAATACAGTGTGCGAAACAAACCGGCAAATCTCTTGATACCATTCATCATCAGGGCAATCGCAAGGCTCAGGGACAGGCTGATGGGCATGCAGATGATGATGTACTTAAATGTATTGACCAAAGCCTTGTGAAAAGTTTTGTCACTGAGCATTCGCTTGAAGTTCGCCAAACCGACAAAAGGCTTCTCTGATGAGAAAATATCCCACTTTAGAAGCGAGATGTGAAATGAGGAAAATACCGGATAGATTCGTATCCACAAAAAGAAGATAATCGGGACGGCCAGAAAGGCATAAGCCCAAAGCTCCTGGCGCTTTTTGAGGGGAGACATTCTCGCCATATGATCACTCCTATATCGATGAGTCAGCGGGAGCCGGTTGCCCGGCTCCCGCTTTGAGTACATTAGTTCCAGTAAGAATCAACGAGGTTTTGTGCTTCTTCCACCGCCCAATCCAGCACTTCTCTGGGATCCATGTCGTTGAGAAGTACCTGGTCAATCGCATCTACAACGATTTGTCTGTCTGCGGCTTCATCTACATAGAAGTAGGAGTCAGCATAGGGCAGCATCGAAATAAAGGGTGCAAGCTTATCATTTTTAAGCAGCTCTTCATCCTGGCTGATGCTGGTGCGCGCGCCGATTTCACCGATGCGCTCAGTCCAGAGCTTCATGACGGGTTCGCTCGTCAGGAAAGCCAGGAATTTCTCAGAGGCTTCAAGTTCTTTGCCCTTCGTATTGGCCAGAATGCCATTGGTCCAGAAGGTACCAAAGGACGATTGTCGGCCTTCATGGCTGGGGATAGGGGCAACACCGTAATCAAGTGTACCGTCACCCTCGAGTGCAGAAATGCGGTAAGAACCGTCAATGGACATCGCAGCTACGCCGTTGCGGAAAGCTGTCGCGTCATTGGTCATGAAGTTGACTTCACCAACCTTGTTCACTGTCGCAAGATCGGTCAGCCACTGGAATGCCTCATAGCCCGCTTCGCTGGCGTTCCAGAGCACCGTTTTGTGATCTTCGCTCATAGGCTTCTGGCCAAAGAGGTTGAGAAGCACTGGGCGGAAGAAGCCGTGAAGCTGGCCATCAGGCTGGAAGGTCATGCCTTCGACTTCAAGGTCTCCCGCAGCATTGCGGCGAGTCATTTTAACAGCCATCTCCACCATTTCGTCCAGGGTGGCGGGCGGCGCGTCATAACCGTTCTCCTTGAGAATATCCTTATTATAGAACAGCCCCAGGGTACGTACTGCAGTCGGGATGGTATAATACACGCCGTCGAATTTGTTGATGGTGACCATCGGCGCAAAATCGGCTTCTATCGCCTCGGGTGAGAAGGACCCGGAGGGAAGAGGCTGCAGCACACCGCTCTTGACATAGGTAGGTACCCAGCCATAGAACAGGTTGACAATGTCAGGGCCCTGACCTGCCGCGACGGAGGCGGCAATCTTCTCCTGGAAGGAGTCATAGGGGAAGTTCTGATGAACCACCTTGATGTCCGGGTTTTCGGATTCAAATTGAGCAATCAGTTCGTCGACAAGGGCTATCTTGGATTCGAAGTAGTACTGCCAGTACTCGATGGTGGTGACTTCCTGTGCCTGGACAGCAGGGGCTGCCAGAGCAAAGAGCATCACCAGGGTCAGGACAAGGGCTAATTTTTTCATGGGGTAGGCTCCTTTCTATTTGGGGTTATTTAATCCTTTGGGTACGAATTGAGAGCCGCATGCTCTTTAAAAAGCTTGCGGGTTTTTAGGAAGGCCTGCCGGGGTAGTTTCATGTGTCTGTGCTGACAGTATATTCGTCAGCAGACTGATGGCGCCGGGTACAAGCGCAGGCACCTGCCTGAAAAAAACAAGAGAAGTATAGGTAAAGCGGCCTTTGCCGTATGCAGCGGTCAATATCTGTCCCTCATACTCTGCGCCTTCCTGGGCTACAAGTCCGCTTTTGATAGGCGTCTCATACGCGCTGTCCCATTCCATCGGGATGTACAAAGAGCGCTCCTGTACCCAGTCATCCCAGGAAATCTTATCCAGCTTGTTGGGGGTATTGAGAAAAGGATGCTCAGGCAACAGATGCATTACCGGTGAATCCTCGCGGGTAACACGCCAGGAGAGAGAGGGTGAGCCCACTATAAGCGGGTAGGGTGCCAGGTCGGGTGAATATCCGTCTTGGGCTGTGTGGTACTGGATGACGAGATTTCCACCGTCTTTCACATAGGCAAGAAGCTTTTCATTGAGTCCTCTGAGCCATTTGATGTGCTTGTATGCTCTGATGCCAGTCAGGATTGAATGATACTGACTCAAATCGTCAAATCGAATATCCTGTTCATCAAGAAAGACAATATCCATCCCCAGCATCTGAAGCGTTTCTCCCACACTGTCCAAACCGGAGGAAATGTATCCAATCCTCATTTTTTCATCCAGTACAAGGGGGAATGCCTGAACTTTACAAACCGCTTCATGAAGATAAAACGCTGTGTCGATATGAGGATAGACGATCCTCTGGACGGTCAGCGAGTTTTCACGCGCGCCATAAACGACACCCTTCACTTCATATACACCCGGAAGACTTGCTTGCGCAGGCATCACGTCAAACTCGATGATTTTTGCTTCCCGAGCTGCAAAGCTGCCTTGCACCTTTTGGGGGCTGACTGTCCATCCCTCAGGAACACGAAGAACAACAGTGGCCTCGGCTTGCTGATGGGTCAGATTGGTCACCTTGACAGAGTGCTTGAGGGATGAGGACTCCCTTGCAGTATTGAGCGCCAGTATTTTTTGCTGCATCTCTACGGAGAAATCCGGCAGCAGGGCAAAAGTATTTTCCGCAGCACCGCTGACCGTGAATCCTTGGACGAAGCTGGCAGTCGCTGTTAAAACGTTTCCATGAAATGCATTGTACAGCTCTGCCTTTTCGTCTGCCCTGATGGTAAAATGCTGCACCGCAGTTTGATTATTGCCCAAAGTGCCTGTCCGCTCACCCCGGGTGACTGTCCACCCATCAGGCAGGCTGATGGTCACATCAGTCAAATCCAGAGCGTCCAGAGCACCTTGATATATATGTACCCAAATATCCGCTTCCTGACCTCGCACGATCTCATATTCATCCATTATAATTCTAAGAGATAAGGCACAGGCTGCTCTTAATGCCTCATCGAGCTGTTCAAGCTTTCGGCCAAGAAGAAAAGAGACATCATGCTTTTCATCCTCATTCATCCCGGCGGAAATATCAACTTCATGCAGCGCCTTTTTGACATCTGCCTTCATCACATGCAGGGCATGCCACACAGCAGAGTTCCTTGGAAACGCCGCTTCAACCTCACGGTAATCAGCCTGCACAGCCTCCAGGTGTTTTTTGACGGATTCATCTTTGAGAGACTCTCCATAACCGTCAAAATCATAAGGCAGACCCTCAAAGAAAGACGTTTCACCCTTTGCGTTTTTAATTTTTTGCGCGCCCTGCTTTGTCATCATAAAATAAGCGCTCGCTAAACCTGGGAGAGGGCTGCCTCCCATGCCTTGGCAGGCATGGAAAGAGCGCGCATATTGGCCCAGCTGTTTAAAGGACGCACCATACCAAGGGTCAAATGCGCCGATATCCACGGTGAGGGTTTGATCGGCCTGGGGGCATCGCTCATACACTTTTCTCACCTGCCATGCAGGAAATCCGCTATAATCACGGCCTGCATCCGCAGCGCGCTCGATGCCCATTTGAAAAAGCATGTACATCGCCTGATGCTGACCATGCTCCTCTCTTATATTCTGTGCATGGTGGATGCAGACCTGGGGCCGGAAACGCCGAATGTTAAAAGCCAGATAATCGGCAATATAATCAAAATCCCACAGCTCCTCCGCTTCTTCCCACATTTTCGAGAAGCCAAAATCCATGCAAGGGCTGTCGAATTCAGCGCGCCCCCACTGATTGCGGGCATGCAGCACTTTTACATTCTGCGCCATTTCCATGGTTCGCAGGACGCCCAAAGCATTGTGGTACTCTGAGCCAATGGCATTTTGGCCGCCCTGTCCCCGGGTGACATTGAGGATGACGGTATCAACACCTTGTCCCAGACTTAATTTAGCCAGAACAGAGCTTTGTTCGTCGTCAGGGTGCACCGCGCTGTTCATGACGGATGCGATGGTCCCCAAAGGACGGATTGTTTTTAGCAGTGCCATCATACCGCAATCTTTGGGCGGAGCCGGTAATTTAATCTTGGCAGCGGTCATAATACCCCCTGTACTGATCATGAGTTTCTTTGTTTCTTAATCTTCCCCAATTTTCCTGACATGAAACCATCAAAATGATTTTATAAAATATCGGTCAACGCGAAGACAGTTTTAAATGTACCAAGGCCATCATGGAATCTGTTTTGAAGCAAGCAAGAATCAAACAAAATACGAATTGATTATGTCCATATTTTTTATCATGTCTGCCTCTAAAATTTTATCTTTCCATGCTTTTTTATTTCAAATTTCTTGAATCAAAAACTCACAAAAAATATCTTCTTCGTACCACATTTTAAAATTTGTCCCCCAAAGGTTATTATACAGGTTTACATATACGCGATCATAAGCGCTTACGCCTTCAAATTCCAAAAGCTTTGGCTGGGATATGGCTAAAAGCGGCGTATGCAGACAGGTCACCTGTATGCCATCCTTTTTCTCTTGCCACTTGAAATCCTCCACCCCATGTACTCTTTGGTTTCCGCCTGGTATACAATGATCAGCATCCAGCCATTGACCCATTTTCTTAAGACAAAGTTTTGCTGCAGACTCCCTCCCAAAGGGTAAAAATATGGCCTCGGGTTTTCGATTGGCGGGTTTGTTATACAAAAACAAACTGACCTTTATCCCTTCATCATAAGGTTTTAAACTCAGCCTAAACCCCTCTGGGCAGCCGGCCAGCATCTGGGGACGCTCATCAAACCTGCCTTCCAAGTACCACGCGCCATCTTGCTGCGCAGAGAGTTCAAGATTGGGTTTGTGGATGATATCTGGACGCGGGGCATCGCTATTTTCAGCGCCGGGTTTTTTATTGTCCGGGATAGCCCAGTCTGTGTTTTTTTCAACATGCCATAGATAATGTTTCTCAAGTCGGTCATAGGCATCAAGACCCACTTCCTGATAAATAGGCAGACCCATACGGAGTAACTGCCCGGTGGGTGAGCGCAGGATGATGTCATCATCTTCGTGCATTCCCACATAACCACCCATCTGTACTGCTGATGTTTTGGCATATTCACCGGTGACACCAGCCACTGCTGCCTTGTTAAACTTCTCTAACTTTTCTTCAGCCTGCATCCTCAGTGGCTGCGGCAGAATCTCCACAGCCTTTTTAATTAAATCTCGCTGTTCCTGGTGGGATTTCTCAAAAATAGAATAACTGCGCTGTTCCCAATTTAAATTTTTAGGCTTGAGCGCTTCAAACTCTCGTTTTCCAAACACAAAAGCACTTTCGTAGGCAGTCCCCAAACCATAGCTGTCTTTGAGCGTGTCTCTTCTTCGGGCAAGATCAAAGTCTGCCCTGCTCCAATTGACAAAATCTGCCAGGAATTTCTTGGTATCCATGCCCCAGGTGTGTTCGGATACCAACAAAAGCTCTTCTAAAAAAGCAGCCCTGGGCAGTCTTCCATCCGCAAGAGGGTTTGAATTGTTCTCCCATAATCCCTCTTTATCCCAGGTTTGGGATAAACGATCCAGCTCTTTGATCATCGCCACTTTCTTGGGGTCCGTGCCGATGCCGTGAATCCATGTATCAGCTATTTCTTCGCGAAGGACAGGCA
>JAAZEI010000048.1 GCA_012512355.1 Clostridiales bacterium
CATTAATAGAATCCGCTACCATAGACGGAGCAGGAGAAGTACTCATTTTTATTCGCATCATGCTGCCACTTTGCAAACCGGCACTTGCTTCAGTTGCTATTTTTACCTTCCTTGCGGCCTGGTCGGATTTCTTGGGACCGCTTCTATATCTCAATAAGATGGAAGCGTATACCCTATCACTGGGTTTGCAGTCGTTTATGCAGACTCACTATGTCGAATGGGGTCCGCTGATGGCAGCGTCAGCAATCTTTACAGTACCCACTGTGCTGCTGTTTTTCTTTGCACAAAAATTCTTTATCGAAGGGATCACAGTGACAGGCATCAAAGGATAAACACAAAAGCACTATTTTAAAGAAAGAGATTGTGTACATAACATTGACTAGAGTTTTATACATCCCTCTGGATGAGCGTGCCTGCAATTATGATTTTCCACTGCAGCTGGCTGAAATTTCCGGGGACATAGAGTTGATGGTGCCGCCCAGGGCAAAGATGGGGTTTAAGAAATCTCCGGCGGATGTTGCCTGGCTATGGGAATGGATTTTTCATGAAGCAGGCAGTTGTGAGTATGCGATTTTGTCAGTCGATACGCTGATATATGGTAATATTATTAATTCAAGAATTCATCAGCTTACCCAAAGGGAATGTCTTGAAAGGCTGGAAAATTTTTCCAAGTTGAAGCGCCTGTTTCCGCAGCTTAAAATGCATGCCTTTAATTTAGTTGCCAGAGTCGCGGGATATAACAGCAGTCAGGAAGACCCTGATTATTGGGCGACACAGGGACGGAACATCTGGCGCTATACGATACTCATGGATAAGGCAAAGCGGAATTCTGCCACAAAACAAGAAGAGGCAGAGAAAGAAACGCTGGAGGAACTCATACCCGGTGAACATCTGGCTGATTTTCTAAATCGCCGCGCAACGGATCGCCTGATCAACTTGGGAAGTGTTGATTTGGTATGTGATGGCGTTTTTGATATTCTGACCATTCCCAAAGACGATACGGCAGAATATGGGTATGCAGCCATGGACCAGGCAGCGATTGCACACAAAGTCAAGAAACACAAACTGATGGATCGTGTGATGGTATATCCCGGCGCAGATGAAGTGGGTTCTGTCCTGTTTGCTCGCATATTCAACTTAATTCACAAATACACACCACGCGTTTACATTCGTTACTCTTCTGTGCAAGGTCCTTTTATTGTCCCCAAATATGAAGATAGACTGCTTGAAGAAAGCATCAAATCCCAGATTACATCGATGGGGGGAATATTGGAGGACCAGGCTGCACAGTCGGATTGCATGCTTGCTGTCAATTCACCGGGCACACATATGATCGAGTCTTACGAGCAGCGATGTAAAGACCTTAGTTTTTCCACCCACATCAACATGCATGAGTTTATCAGGTACATTGGCTATTATGCAGCTGCATACGAAAATCCAATTGGCCTGGCAGAAGTATCGGTGTGCAATGGCTGTGAAAATGAGTTTTCGTTGTATGCCTGCATCACTGGAACGCTGGACAAGGTAAGCAGCTTTGGAGGGTGGAATACTGCCCAAAACACCATTGGTTTGGTGCTGGCACAGACAGTTATTGCTTCTTATTTCAAGGACCAGCCGGAGAATGAGTTAAGACAAAAACTGATGGAAGAGTTTACAATTTCTTCAATCGTCAGAGATTGGCTGTATCAATCCAATGTGCTGCATAAATTTCTTTTAGAAACAGAAAACCGTATCGACCCCTATCTTATGGGTGGTTTTTACGATGAAACGGTGGAGTACTTCAAAGTAAATATTCAGAAGCTTATGACAGAATATTCCCCTCAGGGATATAAGGGAAAGAAAATGATACTCGATGAATTATGCTTTGACTGGGATGGTGTGTTTTATATTCGACTGAAGGTTTCCTTGCAGTCAGCATAATAGCGGATAAGTTTATTTGAGGCAGGTGTAAATATGACAAAAGCTGAGAAATCAGAATTTTTAAATAAGATAAAGGGCAAACTGATAGTCTCCTGCCAAGCGCTGGAGGATGAGCCCCTGTATGATACGATTGTCGTGGCAAAGATGGCGCAAGCAGTAAAAGAAGGCGGTTCAGTTGCCATCCGAGCTAACTATCCTCAGCAGATTGAAGCGATTCAAAAAGCTACAGGACTGCCGGTCATTGCGTTATATAAAAAGGAATACCAAGACAGCCAAATTATTATTACCCCCACTATGGAAGAGATAGATGCACTGGCAGCGCTTGAGCCTGAAGTGATTGCGATGGACGCCACTAGTCGAATCAGACCGGGTGGACTGACGCTTGAGGTGTTTTTTAAACAGGTGAAGGATAAATACCCTCATCAGATGTTTATGGCTGATACCTCCTGTTATGAAGAAGGAGTTATGGCGCAAAAATTAGGATTTGATCTGATTGGCACTACACTCTCAGGTTACACAAGCTACACTCAAAATCGGCCTTCACCCGACTATGAATTGATGCAGCGTTTCTGTGAAAATCTCAAATTGCCTATTATCGCTGAGGGCGGCATTTGGACACCCCTGGAACTTAAGAAAACGTTTGAAACAGGTGTTTGGGCAGCGATTATTGGCACCGCCATCACCAGGCCTCGGGAGATTACCCGGCGTTTTATTGACATGGCAGGCTTAGAATAAGCGCTTTTTAATGACGCAGCGCGATGGCGCCCGCTCCCACCAAGGCAGCATTGTAGCCCAGGGCTGTTTTTTCAACTGTGAAGCCTTCTTTTGACAGCGGGAAAACCCATTGCTCTAGCGCGTCATCGATGCCATCCTGGAGTAAATCAAAATCGTAAACAGCCACGCCACCGCCGATAACCGCTTTTTGAAGGTTGAGCATATTCTGTGCCATGGCGCAGAGTCTGCCAATATAGAAACCAGAACGGTAAAAAATGAGAGAAGCAATTTTATCTCCTGCTCTGGCTTTTTCACTGACTTCTTTGGAGCCGAAGGTCACATCAGGCGGTTGGTCGGTCTCTGCCAGATACTTTCTGCCGATGGCAAACCCGCTTCCCTCAATTTCCATGTCCCCCTCAATCCCACAGCTGCACAATGCCGGATGCTCAAACTCTACGGGGATATGTCCTATTTCACCCGCCAGGTTGTTGGCGCCGCGGTACAGTGCATCATTAAGGTAAAATGCACCGCCGCAGCCGGTGCTGACAGTCATCCACATGAAGTGGGAAGTGTTTTTGCAATTGCCGAATGTTTTTTCCGCAACAGCGCAGGCGTTTACATCATTGTCACCATAAACAGGGACATGAAATATTTTTTCCAAGTCCTCAGCAAAACTCCAGGGACCAATTCCCGTCGTGAAGTTCCTTAGCATAAGCCCGCGATCAGGGTTACAGGGTCCCGGCAAGCTGACACCGATAGCGTTTGGGCGCAAGCTTCCCTGGCGCTGCTCCAGATCTTGGACCGCCTGGGTGATATTATCTAAAATCAGTTCTTTGGTATAATTCTGGCTGCTTCTAAGGGTTCGAAGCGCTGTGTCCAGCACAGCGCCTGATTCATCCACCAAGCCGACTTGAAGTTTAGAGCCGCCAATATCAATGGCGAGCACTTTTTTATTTTGACTATTCTTCATCATGTCATCTATCCTTTTCTGTCATGTTTTTATATCTTAGGTTCAGCGGTCTTCTTTCAGCACGATATGCGAGCGCCCTGCCAGACTCGCGTAAAGGACAGACATCATCAGATGATCGAAAATCATGTGAATATCTTCGGTTACCTGCATGCTGTTGACCGGTGCATTGAGTGAAACATCGCATAGAGGAGCCAGCGCACCGCCATCAAAACCTGTCATGCCAATTATCTTGTTACCGCACTCGCGCGCGTAGGTCACTGCATTGAGTATGTTCTTGCTGTTGCCGCTCCCCGACAGAGCGATGATCAAATCACCTTGTTTGAGCCTGCCGCGCAGCTGGAAACGAAAGATTTCTTCGAACGAGATATCATTTGCGATGGCCAGCACCGTGGCGATGTTGTCATTGAGACAATTAAAGCGAAATTTTTTTTGAGTAAATTCAGAAATCCCCTTGTTGAAATCGTTTTGGAAGTGTGAGGCGGTGGCGGCGCTGCCGCCATTGCCGAAGATATAAATGGTGTTTTCATTCTCAAATGTCTCAGTGATTAAGTTTAACGCGCTAGCCAGAGCATCTGTGTCCAGCCGGGACAGCGTTTCCTGCAATAGACTAATATAGGCTTTGATGTCACTTGAGTAGTCAATCATGATGTTCTCCTTTTTAGCTCAGTCGCTGTTTAAATCCAGCTTGACTGCTATTTCCAGCGCAACAACGAAGTTTCTTAATTGGTGGTCACGTTCCAGTTCACCCAGCAGAATACGCTGATCCCATACGGGAGCATCCAGCAGGTCACCTGTATAGAAGAAAGTATAGTATTGAAGCTCTTTAAAGTCGCATAGCGCTTGGATGCCGCTGCACTCCATGTCAACGGCGATGCAGCCGTCTGCTTTACGCTTGGCCACGTTGCTCCTGGTCTCGCGGTAGAGGGCATCGGTGGTCCATGTACGCCCTTTCACATAGGGGATTTTCAGCTCCCCCAAAATGGCAGCGACTTGCGCTGCGTTTTTAACATTGATGTAATCTCTTGCTTCTTGATAATGGTAACTCAGTCCCTCATCACGGTAAGCGTGTGTGGGAACGATCAGCTTGCCTTCTGTCAGGGTGCTGTCAAGAGCGCCGCAGCTGCCAAAGAGGATATAGTGCCGAGCACCTGTGAGCAGGATGGCATCTTCCATGCTGGTGGCGCAGCCGGCTGCTGTAATGGGGCTCATATAAAAAGCGATAACCCTTTGTTTGTAATGCATTGTGTAAATTGGGTTTTCACCCGCGAGTGTGTTGATAACAGCGGATATCTTACAGTCAAAGTGACTTAATGCGTGCTCGATAACTGCCTTTGAGAATGTGATGATGCAGATATCAGCCAGCTTATTTTGTCTTGTATAGATATCCTCAGGCCCAAATACCGGTTGGCTGTGGGGGTCAAAACTTTGTGTAATCATTCTTGCTCCTTTTATTTGATTTGATAAATAGCTGTCTTAAATAATAGCTTCATGATCACTCCTGACGACAGAAAAATGATGGCTGCTAATCCGTAGCTGAGCCAAAGTGAGCTGCCCTGCGGTGCAAAGAATAGTGCGAAAAACAGCAGAGCGAGCATCAGGAATACTGTCAGTGCCACAAGGCCGGATTGGGCTGAGCTTTTGATTATTTGCTGCTCATTGTCCCAATCAAACCTCGCAAAACGTACGTCAAGCATCAAGCCCACAACCGAGCTGAAGGTGCAGAGCGACAGGGGCAGAAAAAAGCAAACCAGAGCCAGCCATAAACTCAGCTGCAGGTGGACTGCCAGCAGCAATGCTGTAAGCAGCAGCGGCGGCAGACAAAACAATATACTGAACAACAGCTTTGATAAGAGTGTTAAAGTGCTTGATACAGGGGCAGTACACATAATCCAGGCATTCTTCCCTTCGATGGAGATGCTGACAGTGGCGGGGACAGCAATAGCACACAGGGCGCTGGCCATGAGG
>JAAZEI010000049.1 GCA_012512355.1 Clostridiales bacterium
AAGAACATGATCACCGGCGCCGCGCAGATGGACGGCGCGATCCTGCTGGTATCAGCACCCGACGGTCCCATGCCCCAGACCCGTGAGCACATCCTGCTTGCCCGTCAGGTTGGCGTGCCCTACATCGTCGTCTTCATGAACAAGACTGACCTGATGGATGATCCGGAACTGCTTGAGCTGGTTGAAATGGAAATTCGCGAACTGCTTTCCACCTACGATTTCCCCGGTGATGACATTCCGATCATCAAAGGCTCAGCCCTCAAGGCTCTTGAGTACATGGTGAGCGACGGCTCCGATCCCCTTAATGCTCCGCAGACTGCCCCCATCATTGAGCTGATGGCAGCTGTTGACAGCTATATCCCCACCCCTGCGCGTGCAGTGGACAGGCCCTTCCTGATGCCGGTTGAAGACGTGTTCTCCATCACCGGCCGCGGCACAGTGGCCACTGGCCGAGTTGAGCGCGGCGTGATTAAGATCAACGAAACCATTGAACTGGTTGGCTTGATGGAAAAATCCCGCGCCCTGGTAGTGACGGGTGTTGAGATGTTCCACAAGCTGCTTGACCAGGCACAGGCCGGCGACAACGTAGGCTTGCTGCTTCGCGGCATCCAGCGCACAGAGATCCAGCGCGGACAGGTATTGGCAAAGCCCGGTTCCATCAAGCCGCACACCCACTTCTACAGCGAAGTGTATGTGCTGACCAAGGATGAAGGCGGCCGCCACACACCTTTCTTCAACGGCTATCGTCCGCAGTTCTACTTCCGTACCACTGACGTGACCGGCGACATCAAGATGCCCGAAGGCATTGAAATGGTCATGCCCGGTGACAACGTGCAGATGGAAGTCACCCCGATTACCCCCATCGCCATCGAGCAGGGCCTGCGTTTCGCTATTCGCGAAGGCGGCCACACAGTTGGCTCAGGCGCAGTTGCCAGGGTTATTGAAGGCTAAGAAATATCATTTCATAGCTGGGCATGGGCTGACTGCTTTGCCCGGCTGTGATAAACCCCCAAATAAGGGGTAACCATTCAGGAAAGAGGTGCTCACGAATGGCAGTAAAGGACGCTCGCGCGAACATAGTTCTTGCTTGCACCGATTGCAAGCAGCGCAATTACACAACCAAGAAAAATAAGAAAAACACGCCCGATCGCATCGAACTCAGTAAGTTCTGCCGCTTTTGCAAGAAGCATACCGATCACCGCGAAACGAGGTAAGCGATATGTCAGAAAAGAAGAAGAGCGTTGTAGTACAGAAGCAGCCTAGTTTTTTTCAAAAGGCAGGTAAATCTTTGACATCACTTCCCAATCGCATGATTCTTCCCTTTAAGAACATGTGGCGTGAACTGAAAAAAGTAACCTGGCCAAGTCGAAAAGACCTTCTGAACTATACGCTGATCGTCCTGGCATTCATGGTGTTCATGGGCGTAGTCATTGGCCTGCTGGATCTTGGAAGCGGACGCCTGATTGGCTTGATGGTCGGCTGATATTGCAGGTGCTGTCATCCCTCACCAAATCCCTATTCGTTTAGTCAATGCTCAGTCAGATACCGACTAAAGCGTATCCTCTTGGCGTAAAGCTGAGCAAATAGAGCAAGGTGACCGCATGAAGCAAGCCCGGCAGTATATACACGATATCATCATAGGAGAAACATCATGACCCAACAGGAGAACTCTAACACCCAGGTCGCTCAGTGGTATGTCGTTCATACTTATTCCGGCTACGAGCATAAAGTGAAAGACAACCTTGAAAAGGCGGCCGAGAACAACCGGATGCAACACTTGATTCAGGAAGTCGAAGTGCCCACTGAAGAAGTTGTTGAAGTTAAAAATGGCAAACGCGTCACGACGCTGCATAAAACTTTCCCCGGTTATGTACTTGTCAAGATGATCATTACCAGTGAATCCTGGTATATCGTCAGAAACACGCGCGGCGTGACGGGCTTTGTCGGCCCTGAAAGCAAACCGGTTGCTTTGACTGCTGAGGAGGTTGAGGTCATGCTCAATAGCCAGCCGCAGGCAGAAGCCTGCAAATTGGCAGTCGGCGAAGAAGTTCGCATTCTCTCAGGCCCGCTGGAAAATTTCACGGGCGTCATTGAAGGCATTGACCTGCTTCGTTCAAAACTGCAAATTAAAGTAAAAATGTTTCTGGGTCGTGAGATGCAAGTAGAAATGGATATTGATCAGGTAGATAAGATTTAAGAGGCAAATGTCTCTTTACCACGTGGGAGGCGCTTCAAGCGCCGACATGACCACATTGATTAGGAGGTGCCATATCACATGGCAAAGAAAGTTTCAGCACTCATCAAACTTCAGGTAAATGCGGCAAAGGCTACACCCGCGCCCCCCATTGGCCCCGCTTTGGGCCAGCACGGTGTCAACATTCCTGGTTTCTGCAAAGAATTTAACGAGCGCACTGCCAAACAGGCAGGCCTGGTTATACCGGTAGTTATCACCGTTTACTCCGACCGTTCCTTTACCTTCATCACCAAAACACCCCCTGTTCCGGTGTTGATTAAGAAGGCTCTCAACCTTGATCTGGCCAGTGACATGCCCAACAAAACAAAGGTTGGCAAACTGACCCAGGACCAGGTACGGGAGATTGCCACCACCAAAATGCCCGATATCAATGCTGCCAGCCTCGAAGCTGCGATGAGCATGGTCAAGGGCACTGCCCGCAGTATGGGTGTTACAGTCGAAGAGTAAGAAGGATTGTGGGAGGACATAGCGCCGCTACCACCACAAGGAGGAAAGAAGCAATGAAACACGGTAAGAAATATATTGACTCTAAAAAATTAATAGAGCCAAACAAACACTATGACCCGGCAGAGGCGATTGCGCTTGTCAAACAGACCGGCAAGGCCAAATTTGATGAGACAGTAGAATTGTCACTGCGCTTGGGCGTTGATCCCCGTCACGCTGACCAGCAGGTTCGCGGAACCGTTGTGCTGCCGCACGGCACAGGCAAAACAGTCAGAGTTCTGGTATTTGCAAAGGGCGAGAAGGCTGAAGAAGCTCGTGCCGCCGGCGCTGAGTATGTTGGCGAAGCCGAACTTGCTGACAAGATCAAGAATGAAAACTGGTTTGACTTCGATGTGGCTGTTGCAACACCTGACATGATGGGTGTAGTAGGACGTATCGGCCGTCTTTTAGGCCCCAAAGGCCTCATGCCCAACCCCAAGTCGGGTACAGTGACCAACGATGTCACCAAGGCAATTGAAGACATCAAGGGCGGTAAAGTTGAGTATCGCGTCGACAAGTCCTCCATAGCGCATGTGCCGATTGGCAAGGTAAGCTTCGAAGAGGAAAAACTTGTTGAGAACCTGAACGCTTTAATGGATGCAGTTGTCAAAGCCAAACCCAGCAGCGCCAAAGGTACCTACCTCAGATCTCTTTATCTGTCCACCACCATGGGCCCCTCTGTTCGCCTGAATGGTTTAAAGTACTGATTTTTGACTCAGTTTAAAAATGACGCAGCTTTCACAGCTGCGTCATTTTTATGGTGCGCCCGGCATGGGCGCAGTCTACAGGGTGAAAGTCCCGAACACGCCCGACAGCGGGAAGTGTGTAGCCAAGGCCAAGGGTGTCGTCCGTGAGGACGAATCTGAAGGAAGGCGGCGGCAAATCTCCGGCCTGACGAACAGAAACCACATCAGGCGTAAGTTAAGGATAAGG
>JAAZEI010000050.1 GCA_012512355.1 Clostridiales bacterium
AACTTTGGGATTCCCAATTGTTCGCCGTGGCGCACGCCGATGGCAGCATCGGCTACTGCTGCGTGATGGGGCGGGGAGGCCGCCACCTGGCCCTGGCGGTCTATCCCGGCAAAAAGGGCTTGCGACCTACCGCCTGATGGGCAGCTTATGAGTTTATCAATTCAAGCAGGCTTTGATAGCTGTCAACTTGCTCATAGCGCACTTTATCAGTGGATAATTCCTTGAATAGCTTTTTCGCGCAGTCAATCTTCGCCTGTTCAATTTTGCGCAAATCCATGCTGTCCATGCTGCCTTTGGTTTCAGCGATGAAGTAGATATGCTTGACCGTTCCTTCGTTAAAGGCAATCGCCCAGTCCGGGCTGTAGTTGCCTACGGGCGTGGGGATGGCAAAACCGCGGGGCAGTTTGGCATACACACACACTTCCGCGGCGTTTTCCAGGTCCTGGGCAAAGCGGCGCTCTACACTCTGCTCAGCCTGCCCATCGGTGAACACATAATCCAGCACGTGCTTCTTGGCGGGCAGGGCGCGGTCAAAGCTTTGGATGCTTTTTTGCGCGGTAAAGATGCTGCTGTCATAGCTGCCCTGGATTTGGTCATAGGTGATATGCTCTACCACCATGGTGGCTTTCTGTTCCTTAATGAGACGGATGGTTTTGGTGATAAACTCTCCCGGGTTTTGTGGGAACATGGCCATCTTATTCCCATCTATTCTGCTCAGGATAGCGGCAGTGGTTTTGCGGGTCAGGGTAGTCCCTTGCGCGACCTTGCCAATCAGGTCATATTTGATATTGCTGCGGGCGGATTTGAGTTCTTCAGTTTGTGTTCTGGTCACTTTAAAGCCATCGCCCCGGTCCAGCTCATGCTCATCCAGTTGATCTTGCTGCTCACCTGTTGTTGTCGTATAGGTCAGCTCTGTTACAGACAGCTCTTTGTTGATCGCCTTAACCGCGTTTGTGATCAGCTCATCGCTGTCAAAGGCCACGGTATAGGCATATTTGTGGTTGATGTAGCCCCAGAGTGTCTGAAACTCGGTTTTATAAAAGTTGTCGTTGAGCGCGTTTTCCCTCAGTTTGGTTTTATTGCCGTCTTCAATCATATCAAGCAGCACGCTGTCATCAAAGATGCTCTGCACCAGGGCATGGATGCCCTCTGCCATGGGCTGCAGCTCCTCAGGCATTTCTGCCAGAGAAGCGTTGGCTTGGTCTGCCCGGTAGCTGTCGGTGACATTGTCCTTGTCGTCAACATAATCATGCCTGATCAGATAGCGGTGAATCGCGTTGGCCATAGGCTCATCAATCGTTACCCGCTCTTCGCCAACTTTCAGCGACTTTCCAAGGAAGAAAGAGAGTGTGGCCTTGGTGGGCCTGTCATACAGCTCTTCCCTGATTTCCTTCTGCAGGTCGCCCGCGAAGCTTTTGTAGCTTTCGCTGGCAATCACGGTGAGCACATTCACCCCGTGCACATTGCCGCCCAGGGTGGCGGCATCCATGCGGTTGCCATCGCGGTTGACGCAAATGCGCATGCCGCGCCCCACTTCCTGCCGTTTGGTGGTGGTGCTGTCGCTGTTTTTAAGTGTGCAGATCTGGAACACATTGGGGTTGTCCCAGCCTTCCCGCAGCGCAGAGTGCGAAAAGATAAAGCGCGTCGGCTCGTCAAAGCTCAGCAGACGTTCTTTGTTTTTGAGGATCAGGTCATAGGCGGAGATATCATCGGAATAATCATCCCCCCGCTTTACTTTGCTGTCCACAGCTTTGCCCACTTTATCAATGCTGAAGTAGCCCCGGTGGGCGTCGGCGGCCTCCGTCTTCTCTAAAAAGGCGCGATAGGCTGGATTGGTCAGCGTGGGGTAATGGTTGAGCACATGCCGATATTCTTCTTCGAATATCGTGGCGTACTCGCCGGGCAGTTCGCTGCCATCGTCATCATACTGCCTGTATTTGGCCACCTCATCGATGAAAAACAAAGACAGGTTTTTGATGTTCATGTCAAAAAGCTTTTCTTCCTTCTCAAAGTGCGATAGGATGGTTTCGCGTATCTGCACCCGGC
>JAAZEI010000051.1 GCA_012512355.1 Clostridiales bacterium
AGGAGGAACAATGCCTCAATTTGGGTTTCAACGCCTGGAAGTCTACCAGTTGGCGAAAGCCTTGGTGCTGACAAGTTATCAGCTGACAAAGAAGTTTCCTCCGGATGAAAAGTTTGCATTGGTACAACAGATCAACAGGGCAGCCATCTCCATTCCCTCCAACATTGTAGAGGGGTACGGCAGGACAACGTCAAAGGATAAGAGCCATTTCCTGAATATGGCGTATAGCTCTATGATGGAATTGGTTTGCCAGTATGAGATATCGCGGGAGCTTGCTTATATCACTGATGATGATTTAGATGATATAATGGCTAATGCGTATCGATTATCGGTCAAGTTAAGCCACTTCAGAGAAGCAGTGGGGAGCCGACCGTCGGTCGGCGCGAAGAGCTGACCTTTGGTCAGCGCAAAGAGCGGCTAAAGCCACGCAAAGAGCCGCCATGCGGCAGCGCAAAGTGCGGCTTCGGCCGCGTTGTTGGTATTCCGCTGCGAATGCAGCTCTTCGCGACGGCAAAGCCGTCACTACGCGGCCGCCATGCGGCCACTTTGCGTGGTCAGCGGCCACTCTTCGCACGACTGAAAGGAGTCACCCATGAACATCTTAATCACCGGGGCTCGCGGCTTTGTGGGCAAAAACCTGGCAGCCACCCTGCAGACCATCAAAGAGGGCAAGAACAAGACGCGGCCAAATCTTAAAATTGACGAAATATATGAATACGACATCGATACCGACCCTGGCATGCTTGATAGCTTTTGCGCCGAGGCGGATTTTGTGTTTAACCTGGCCGGCGTCAACCGCCCAAAGGACGAGGCGGAGTTTATGGCGGGCAATTTTGGCTTTGCAAGCACCTTGCTGGACACCCTCAAACAGCAGGGGAATACTTGCCCGGTGATGCTGGCCAGCTCCGTCCAGGCGACCTTGATTGGCCGCTACGGCGACTCGGACTACGGCAAATCCAAGCTGGCGGGGGAAGAGCTGTTTTTTACTTACAGCCGCGATACGGGGGCGCCGGTATTGGTCTACCGTTTCCCCAACCTGTTTGGCAAGTGGTGCCGCCCAAATTACAACAGCGCCGTGGCCACCTTCTGCCACAACACCGCCCATGGCCTGCCCCTCACGGTGAGCGATAGAGCCAACGAGCTGGAGCTGCTTTACATCGACGACCTCGTTACTGAGATGCTGGATGCCCTGGAGGGCCGCGCGCATCGCTGCCGCTATGAGGGCCTGGCGCCTGTGTCGGATGAGGCGGGGTCCTACTGCTGTGTGCCCATGACGCATCATGTCACCCTGGGGGAGATTGTGGATTTGCTGGAGGCCTTTCACAGCCAGCCGCGCAGCCTGCTGCTGCCCGAAATACCCGCCAGGTCCTTCGCCAAGAAGCTGTATTCCACCTACCTGTCCTACCTGCCCCAGGAGGCCGTCAGCTTCCCCCTGAAGATGAATGCGGACGAGCGGGGCAGCTTTACCGAGCTGCTGAAGACCGCTAACTGCGGCCAGGTCTCCGTTAATATCTCAAAGCCCGGCATCACCAAGGGCAAGCACTGGCACCACAGCAAGTGGGAGTTTTTCATCGTGGTGGCGGGCCGCGGCCTTATCCGCCAGCGGAAGATTGGCACAGATGAGGTGCTGGAGTTTAGGGTGAGCGGCGACGAGATGCGGGCCGTCCATATGCTGCCGGGCTATACCCACAGCATCGAAAACCTGAGCGATACCGATAACCTGGTGACGGTCATGTGGGCCAACGAAGCCTTTGACCCCGATCACCCGGATACGTTTTTTGAGGAAGTGTAAAGCATGGGCAAAACAGGCTTTTTAAACAATGGAAAAATCAAGCTGCTGATCATCGTGGGCACGCGGCCGGAAATTATCCGGCTGTCGGAGACCATCAAAAAGTGCCGCCATTATTTTGATACGGTCCTGGCGCACACAGGCCAGAACTATGATTACAATTTAAACGGCGTGTTCTTCCGCGACCTGTCGCTGGATGATGCGGATGTTTACCTGGACGCGGTGGGTGCTGACCTGGGGGCCACCATCGGCAATATCATCGCCAAGGCCTACGCCCTGATGACCCAGCTTAAGCCCGATGCGCTGCTGAT
>JAAZEI010000052.1 GCA_012512355.1 Clostridiales bacterium
AGAGAAGTTCGGGTTATCGGTGCAGATGGCTCACAGCTGGGTGTTATGACAACGCAGCAGGCCATTCAGTTAGCCGAGGATCAGAAATTGGATCTGGTAAAAATTGTCCCCAAAGCCCAGCCCCCAGTGTGCAAACTCATGGATTTTGATAAGCACCGCTTCGAACAGGCCAAGCGCGAGAAAGAGATGCGCAAAAATCAAAAAACCATTACGCTCAAAGAGGTTCAGCTATAAGCGACCATCGAAGAGAACGATATTCAGACCAAGCTTAAGAATGCAATCAAGTTTATCAATGCCGGCGATAAGGTCAAAGTGACCATCCGCTTTCGCGGCAGACAGATTACGCACTCTGAGATTGGCTTGAAAGTAATGGAAGATTTTGCCGAGCGCACCAAGGACATTGCAGTCGTCGAGCGCAGACCATTGCTGGAAGGCAGGCACATGATCATGATCCTTGCGCCTAAGGTTGAGAAAACAATTAAACCAGAGCGCACCGCCCAGCCCAGGCCGGACCTGGCTGCGCCGACCAACGTCAGTGAATAACCGGGAGGAGGAACAAACCAATGCCTAAACAAAAGTCTCATCGCGGCGCTTGCAAGCGTTTTTCCCTTACAAAGAGCGGGTTGGTTAAGCATAAAAAAATGAACCGCAACCATATTCTGACTAAGAAAACAGCCAAACGTCAGCGTCATTTGCGTGCCGGTGGCATTTTGCAGAATAGCAAGGAAGCTGCAACCATTCGTTCATTGATATCATAAAGATCAGGTTATCTGATATAGGAGGGAATTCTCATGGCACGTATAAAAAGGGCCGTTAATGCCCATAAGAAACGCCGTAAATATTTAAAGCTCGCCAAAGGGTACTATGGCAGCAAATCCAAGCAATACCGTGCAGCAAGCGAACAGGTTCGCCGTTCACTTCGTTATGCCTATAAAGGCTGCAAGCTGCGCAAGCGTGATTTTCGCAGGCTGTGGATTACGCGCATTAACGCGGCAGCTCGCATCAATGGTTTAACTTACTCAGCGATGATCAATGGCCTCAAGCGGCAGAACATTGAAGTTAACCGCAAGATGCTAGCGGACATGGCAGTCACCGATGCATCAGGTTTTGCCCAGCTGGCAGATCTTGCCAAGGCAGCTCACACTGCGCAGGCTGTATAGTCAGGGCCTTCGTTTATCTCTCGCAGCAGTTCATCAAGTGTCATCTGTTTAGATGGCGCTTTTTTTTGCTTAGAGCAAATTAACTAATCGTAGCGCACGTGCTGACTTGTCTTTTTATCTCGGACTGTGTCGCAGTTCTCTTGACGCAGTGATACTGCGTCTGCGTTCCCGCTTCTTGTCCGAGACAAAAATACTGCGCAGCCTTGTGCGCCATAATATCGCAATTTGCTCTAGTAGACAGATTCCTTTCAGTCTTGTTATAATTGAATCGAAAAACAACTTTAAGGAGAAATATGATGAGCAGCAACATTTGGCATGATATCAAGCCTGAACGCATCATGGAAGAAGACTTTATGGCGGTGATAGAGATTCCCAAGGGTTCGAAGAACAAGTACGAGCTGGACAAAGAAACAGGCTATTTAATGCTTGACAGGATTCTTCATACTTCCACTCACTATCCCGCGAATTATGGCTTCATTCCCCGTACTTATGGAGATGACCTCGATCCGCTGGATGTCTTGGTGCTGTGTTCAGAACCCATTGCGCCCATGACGCTGGTTCGCTGTTATCCTATTGGTGTCATCAGGATGCTCGATCAGGGCAGGTTGGATGATAAAATCATCTGTATTCCCTTTAGTGACCCCACTTATAATGAGTATAAAAATATAGCTGAGCTGCCTGCTCATGTTTTTGAAGAGATGAGCCATTTTTTCCAAGTCTATAAAGCCCTGGAAGGAAAACAAACAACTGCCGGCGAGGTGCAGGATCGCAATGTAGCAGTTGAAGTCATCAAAAAAGCAAGAAATGATTATCGTGCAATTTTTGGCTGATATTGTTCAAGTTGTTTTGGTGCGGGTATATTATACCGTAGACAAAATCTACACCGGATATTGAAGGAGGTTAATCTTATGAATAAGAAGTTGATGATACTGGCAATCTTGCTGGCTGCTGCCATCGCCCTGGTTGGGTGTACCCCCAAAGCTCCTGAAGCTACGGCAACCCCGGTTCCTGAGCCCACAGCGACTGTTGCTCCCACTGCTGAAGTGACCCCTGAGGCAGAGGTCACCCCTGAAGCGGTCATCGCTGCTGACAATGCCTTAAAAAACAGGAAAGCCGATGTATTGATTGACCTGACGCTGGAAGAGCTCGCCAAATTTAACGGCAAAGACGGCCAGCCTGCTTATGTAGCTGTGGATGACATCATCTATGATGTGACAGATTCAAGCGCTTGGAAAGAGGGCGAGCATGCCGGATATGAGGCTGGTAAAGATCTGACAGAAGAGCTTAAGAAATCACCCCATGGTTTAAAAATCTTGGAGGATGTCATCGAAGTCGGGAAGCTCGTTACACAATAACGCCAATATAGTATCAATAATCTGACGCCCGCGGCCAAAAGCCTGGGCGTCTTTTTGATTGCTGCTGGTCTCAAATCTAGCAAGGCTCTAATACTACTCTCAATCATTACTGCTTTGATGCATCGATTCTTTTCCGCCCCTGCGTTGTCTCGCTCAGTCAGCGTAGACTGCGCTACGCCTCCTTTTCTCGACTTAGCGGAGACGAAAAATCTTTCAAAGCATCGACGCATTAACTCATTCGAATAGTATCAGAGAGATAACCGCATGAGGAGAAACTTTATGACTGCAAAAAATCGTCAATTCAATTCCATGAAATTTCAAAATCTTCCCAGAAAGGAATATTTTGAAGGCTGGTATTACAAAAAGGCGACGCTAGATGAAAGAACAGTCATCTGCTTTATTCCCGGGCTAAGCATCAGCAAGGGGAAAACCAGCCCTTTTATGCAGGTGATTTTGGCACAGAAGTCGGGAGAAACCTGGCGTCAAACTACGGACTGGTTAGATTATGCAGATAAGCGCTCACAAGACGAACCTTTTTCTTTCGAGGTCGGTAAGAACTGCTTTAGCCGAGATACCATCCGCATCGATTTTATAACGGATCGCCTGAAGGTGAAAGGAGAGCTGTCCTTTCACAATATGATTGCTCTGCCAACTTCAAGCTGGGCGCCCACCATCATGGGGCCTTTTTCTTACCTTCCTGCCATGGAATGCATTCACAGCGTCATAAGTCTTGATCACACCATTGAAGGCATTTTAACAATCAATGGTGACGTGATAGATTTTACAAAGGGGAAAGGTTACATTGAAAAAGACTGGGGCGGTTCATTCCCCAGCCGCTATATCTGGCTGCAATCCAACCATTTTAAAAATGAAGGTTCCTTATTCTTCTCATGGCCGATATCCCTGTACTGGGCACTGTCTTTGCAGGCTACATCGCCCACCTGTACTATGGAGGAGAGCACCATCGTTATGCGACCTATATCAGGGGCAGCTGCAAAGTAGAGAGCAAGGGGAAAGAAGCGAATATCATACTTACCAATGCGGACAGCGAACTGCAGATCAGGGCAGTGCAGACTGGTGGCGCTGCACTCATCGCACCCCATCGCGGGGAAATGGTGCACATTATTAAAGAAGGCTTGTTTGGTAGGGTATCAATTAGTCTCAAAAAATTTAAGCAATCTGAAATAATTCGGGATGAGTCCGCTTTGGCGGGTGTCGAACTGGTATTAAAAAAAGACAGGAAGCAGGATGATTAATTTTTTTGTCAAAAAAGCTTTATCTCTATAAGAGATCGATTTGGGCATGAGGAGCGATTATGAATTACAGGACCAATAGGAATAACAGCAATCAATTGTCTATCCTCGGATTTGGCATCATGAGGCTTCCTTCAAAAAATGGAGCAATTGATGAGCCAAGGGCCATTGCCATGATCCGCCATGCTGTAGATGAAGGGATAAACTATTTTGATACTGCATATATCTACCACAGGGGTAAGAGTGAAGCCCTTTTGGGGAAGGCGCTGGCAGGCCATGCAAGAAGAAAAGTTTTCATCGCGACGAAACTTCCTACTTATATGGTTGGCAGCCTCGAAGGCGCCAAAAAAATATTCGAAACACAGCTAAAACGACTGCAGACAGATTATATTGACTATTATCTGCTTCATATGCTGGTAGATAAGGCAATGTTTGACCGTATGGTTTCGCTGGGGGTTATGACTTGGCTGGAACGGCTTAAAGAAAATGGCATTATTCATAATATCGGCTTCTCGTTTCATGGCGTAAAGGCTGATTTTGAAGCGCTGCTCAAAGCTTATCCCTGGGATTTTTGTCAGATACAATATAATTATTTGGATGAAAACAGCCAGGCAACGAAGGCCGGACTGCTGATGGCAGCTGATATGGGCATCCCGGTCATTGTAATGGAACCTTTGCGCGGCGGCAGGCTCGTAACTCATCTGCCGGCTGAGGTGAAAAGAGAATTTGAGACCTTTGACCCGAAGCGTTCATCCGCCCAATGGGCACTGCGATGGGTATGGAATCACCCGCAGGTGACTGTTGTTCTCTCAGGCATGAGCGATGAAGCCCAGCTGGAAGAGAACATTGCCGTTGCGGGGGACGCCCGTGCAGATATGATGTCCGAGGATGAGCTGGCTATGTTTTCACGGGTGAAGGAAATCATCCTGGAAAAAACAAAAGTACCCTGTACGGGATGTGCATACTGCATGCCTTGCCCGCATGGGGTGGACATACCGGAGTGCTTTTCTTACTACAATGAAAAGCATCTTATGAATGACAAAATGGCAAAATTCCGATACATGAGAAATCTGGGCGGTTTGGCGGTCAACCCATCCAACGCATCTCAGTGTGTAGCTTGCGGGAAATGCGAAAGCCAATGCCCGCAGAGCATAGAGATTATCAAAGAACTGAAGAATGTGAGCCGTGAAATGGAAGGCCCCTTGTATCGGCCGATTGTCTGGTTATCGCGCAAGATGATGAGGATCAAGGGCTGAGAAGCCTTCATGATTTCTCTGAAAAAGGTTGCGGTATATGATCGAAACACAGGATGACCGCATTTAAAAATCGATGGACGGCAACCCACTGTTTGACGCCAAGAAGCTTGCTGCATTACAGTAGGGGAACGTAGCTCAGGTTGGCAAGCTGTGTAAATAATATAAAGATATAAGGTGATTCATATGGAAGGCAGAAGGCTTAATAAATATATTTCCGATAGCGGCTACTGTTCGCGCCGCGAAGCGGACCGGCTCATCCAGGCAGGCAAGGTCACCATCAATGGCCGCCCGGCAAAGATAGGGGAGAGGGTTTCCCCGGGTGCGCGTGTCGTGGTCGGGAAACAACCAATCAGCGCCGCGGGTGACAAGGCTTATCTTGCGGTGCACAAACCTCAGGGCATTGTATGCACCCCCGACCCTCGTGAGCCGATGAACATTGTCGATTTTGTTAATTTCCCCGGACGCATCTACCCCATCGGGCGCCTTGACAAGGACAGCGAGGGGCTGATCCTGATGACCAGTGATGGTGATATCGTAAACCGTATCCTGCGTGTTTCGGGCCGGCACGAAAAGGAGTATGAGGTCACGCTGGATAAAGCCGTCACTCCTGAATTTATTGACAGGATGAGCAAAGGGCTGCCCATTCTGGGCCAGATCACCCTTCCCTGCCGTGTGCGAAAAACGGGCCCCAACTCTGTCCGCATTATTCTGGTGCAGGGGCTCAACCGTCAAATCCGGCGCATGTGTGAATATCTGGGGTACCAGGTTGTCCATCTGCGCCGTTTGCGCATCATGAATATTACCCTGGGCGGGATGCGGCCGGGCGAGTGGCGTATGCTCACGGAGGCAGAGCTCAATATGCTCATGAAAAGCCTGGATAACCGGGCAGGCAGTTCGCCCGAGGAAGAGGAATAGCAGCCCTTGCAGTCTGATGGTCTGTGCTAAAAGCTTCAGGGCCTGCGGCTGACAGCAGCGCCCAAATCGTCCTATCTATGTTTGTTTGGTTTATTTAATATCCAGATATATTTTTTTGTGAGCTGGCAATGCCTTTCTTTCATTCCAGTCAAATTCTCTGCCCTTTTCTCTTCGGGGTTTTTGGACCCAACTAGTATAAAATCAGTTTAAGGTATCCTTGATCAGCCCATGATAGATAGGGTGAGTCAGCTTGTTTTATACCACCGGAAGGGATGAGAATGTGGCACCCATTAAAGATGAAATGATTTTGAGAGGGCTCAATGAAAATAATCTGAAAAATATAGATTTAAATATCTCAAAGGGGAAGATGACTGTGTTTACAGGCATTTCCGGTTCAGGTAAAAGTTCTGTTGCTTTTGATACCATCGCCCGAGAAAGCAGAAGGCAAATGACCCTGAACTACCCTTTGTATGTCAGAAATCAAATGCCCAGATATGAAAGGCCCCACGCGGATTTGATGCAAAACCTAAGCCCGGTGGTTGTTGTAGAGCAGCGATCTGCAGGCGGTCAAACCCGCTCAACGGTGGGTACTTATATGGATATCGATCCGCTCATCAGGCTTTTGTTTTCGCGCATTGGCAATCCCCAGGTTGGCAGTGCAACAGATTTTACAAGGCAAAGCACCTTTGGGAGATGTCCCAGGTGCGATGGGTTTGGAGAAGTGGTGATCCCGGATGCGGACTTGCTGGTTGATTTTAATTTATCCCTCAGGGATTATGCGGTAAGGTTCAAACCCTTATCACCTTCCGGCTGGCAAGGCCAGTGGATGATGTCCTGCGGGTTGTTTGACCCGGATATGTCCATCAAGGATTACTCAGAAAAAAAGCGTCATCTGCTGATATACGGTCCTCCCGGCGGCGGAACTGTTGATGCGCCTTTTCACACAAAAGACGGACCTCAAAATGCACAGTGGGATGGCTTGCTGCCCAGGTTTTCCCGCCTGTATATCAACAGAGATACAGCGAAATTAAAACAAATCACCCAAGAAGACGTGCTGGCGGTTTGCACCCGGACCCTGTGTCCGCTCTGCGAAGGGTCCGGTCTGAATCCCAAAGTATTGGATAGCAAGATCAATGGCATGAATATTTTAGATCTCCGCCAGTCAGAGATGACGGAATTGCTGGATGAACTACAGAGGATAGACCATCCCCTTGGGGAATCAATAGCAAATCAGGCTATTTTAAGTGTGAAGCAGCTCATTGATATGGGCCTTGGCTATCTGAGCTTCTCCAGAAAAATAGCGAACCTCTCCGGCGGTGAAGCGCAGAGGGTAAAGATTGCGCGTCATTTGGGCAGCAGCCTCAATAATATGACCTATATTTTTGATGAACCAAGTTCCGGCCTTCATCCTCAGGAAGTGGATTTGCTGATTCAAATGCTGAAAAATATCAAAAGACAGCATAATACCGTCATTATCATTGAACATGATTTGACCCTCATCAAAGCGGCCGATGAGATCATCGAGATGGGGCCCGGCGCCGGTACAAAAGGCGGCGAGGTGGTTTATCAGGGGAAACCGGAATTTTTAAAAGATTCGCTGTTGGCCGCTACCAATTTAGAGCACCGCCTCCAAATAAACAGCAGCCCCAGAGAGATAAAAGAATATTTCAGCATAGAAAATGCTGATAAAAACAACCTCAAACATATCAGTATCGCCATCCCCAAACATGTGTTCGTTTGTGTGTGCGGCGTATCAGGTTCGGGTAAAAGCTCCTTAATCCTGGAAGCGTTTTATGAAAAACACCCCGAATCCATCAAAGTAAGTCAGGATAGTATCGGCATATCAACGCGGTCTACCTTAGCCACTTATATGGGCATCATGGATGACATCAGATCTGCATTTGCAAAAGCGACAGGGCAGCCTGCAGGCTTGTTTAGTTTCAACTCCATAGGCGCCTGCCCTGTTTGCAAAGGGAAGGGCGTCACAAGCCCTGATGTTGCATTTGCGGATCCGGTCACTATTTTGTGTGAGGCATGCCAGGGGACAAGGTACTCGCAGGAGGCGCGTTCATATCATTTAAAAGATAAAAATATCGTAGAAATACTGGAACTGACCATCGATGAAGCTGTAGATTATTTTAGACAAGAGAGAATGTTGAAACTGGTGAACACGCTCAAAGATGTAGGCTTAGGCTATCTGACCCTGGGGCAGACCACCAGTTCACTCAGCGGGGGAGAAATCCAGCGATTAAAACTTGCAAGCCACCTGAAAGAAGAAGGTCAAATTTATCTGCTGGATGAGCCGTCACTCGGACTGCACATGAAAGACAATGCGCAGCTCATAGAAGCATTTCAGAATCTTGTCAATAAAGGCAATTCTCTCATCATCATTGAACACAATTTAGACTTCATAGCGGCGAGTGATTGGGTGATTGAATTGGGGCCGGAAGGCGGGAAAAGAGGGGGCCGCATCATTTTTGAAGGAAGCCCCAAAGCCTTGGCCGCTGCGCAGACCGTGACAGCCAAGTGGCTGCGCCAGGGCATCGCGGAATAATTTATTTTAACTTCTTCTTTCCAACATGCCATCGCAGGGGTATCTTTTCCCCCTCTTCAACAGCATAGCAAAGGTAGAATTATCAGTCACAGAGTTTGGCTGTCTGTTTGATTTTCATCATAATGACCTGTATCAAGGACAGTGCTTGGGTATTTTCCGTGATGGACAATCTCTCTGTATTGCTTTTTGTCGGTGTCGCCTTCGGTAGAAAAGCAAAGGACAATCGAGTCACTGCCCAGTCTCAAGGTTTCTTTAAACCGGGCCAGGTCTTTTCGCTGCATCAGGGCAGCTGCCAGGCCGCTTGTAACAGCGCCGCTTTCACCGCTGACTATTTTCTCGTCATGTCCAGTTGCGCTGCCCAGCACCCGCATGCCCAATGCCGCCACCCAGTCGGGGCAGGAGACGGCAAAGTCAGCGGTTTCTTTAAGCACCTCCCAGGCGATTGTACAGGGTTCGCCGCAGGCAAGCCCTGCCATGATGGTATCCATATCGCCGGTCACAACGTGCAGTTTTCCGTCATTTGCCGCAGCGCTCCCAAACAGGCAGTCTGCCCTGTTGGGCTCCACCACGATGATGAGTGGTTTTTTATCGCCGTAAAAGTCGCGCATGAGCCCAGCTGCGGCGCCCGCCATCGAGCCCACGCCCGCTTGCAGGAACACATGTGTTGGGATGGTGTCCCCCAGCTGCCGGAGGGCTTCCAGAACCATGCTTGTGTAGCCCTGCATAATCCAGGATGGCATCTCTTCATAGCCATCCCAGGCCGTATCCTGCACCAAAACCCAGCCCTCCTCCCGCGCCCTCTGATTGGCCAGACGGACACAGGCGTCATAGTTCATGTCCATGATATAAGCCTGCGCCCCACAGGTACGGATGCTGTCAAGCCGCTGCTTCGCGGTGCCTCTGGGCAAATAAATGACTGCCTTTTGTTTTAGCATCTTGGCTGTCCACGCGACGCCGCGCCCATGGTTGCCGTCGGTTGCACAGACGAAGGTCACTTCGCCAAGTGCTTGCCTTACCGGCTGTGAAGTCAGCTTTT
The DNA here is from genome assembly GCA_012512355.1 of Clostridiales bacterium. Taxonomy (GTDB): domain Bacteria; phylum Bacillota; class Clostridia; order Christensenellales; family Aristaeellaceae; genus UBA1038. Next base: position 9,530 of record JAAZEI010000052.1, read on the forward strand.
CAAAGCTGAGCTCCTCAGGTGAAAAACCCAGCTTTTGCGCTATCCATCGCCCCATGGCGTAACTGCCTCCCAACACCTTAAAAGCATTCAGGCCAAAGCGGCAGCTTTCATCCTTCACATACAAAGCGCCAAGGCCCAGGCTGTTTGCCAATTGATGGAGCTTGATCAGCGGTGTTTGAGCGTATTGGGGAAAGCTCTTGTGATAGGACAGGACAGCCTCTGCCATGTTTACATTCAAAAAAGCGCGTTCGTTTTTCTGTTCCATCGCCTTGGGCATCGGGGCCATATAAAAGCCGTCGTGCATCGCTGACTCCTTTTCATGTAATCTTTTAAATCATGATTTTATTGTTAACCTGACCATGTAATGAGGTAAATGACCCTACATTAATAAGGGCTCTATCGCACGCCGCTCGCATTTTGTTATGCACACAGCTTATCGCCGGGTGTGTCTCCTGTCAATTGCATCAAGCGCCGGTGAAATAAAATTGAAGGAAGAATGCTTGGACAGGGCCGGACAGATGGCTCATCGCGTTTGTATACAAGCCTTGAGGGTAGAATACCATTGTCCCAGAAAAGGCCACACCGGCTTATCGGGTGGCAGTGGATCTGGTTGAAGGAATCATTGCTTTGCAGCTAAAGCGAAATACCTGCAGACTTGCAAATAGACTCATAGAAGAAAGGCCGCAGCTTTTATATC
>JAAZEI010000053.1 GCA_012512355.1 Clostridiales bacterium
ACTTAAACAAAAAAATTAAACACAAGATACAATCCAACCTGCTGACACTGTGTCGGAATCTGCCGGTTCTGGATAACGCAGCAACAACACCTTTGTACCAAGCACTGCACGGACTTTCCTATGGCACGCTCGTTTGTTGATTCCCTACAACATCTTGACACTATCGTTTACAATATGTTACTTGATTGTAACAATTTCTTCTGATAAGATACAAATCGTCTAAACTTGTTTAAAAAGGAGATGTCATGAAATATATAAAAACAGTCTCATTGATCATAATCGCAGCGCTTTTAACAGCTTCCTTGAGCGGCCTTGCTGCCCAAGAAAGCTTTATGTTTTTAGAAACTCCCTCCATGGTTCGACCGGGCAAAACGCAGAGAATTATTTTTGATAGCAAAGCTTCAGGTCAGGCAGCGCTCTGGGTCACTGACAGCCAGGAAAAGCTGCTAGGAAAGGTGCAGGATATCCAAGCAGTTGAGGGTCAAAACAATTTGTTTTGGGCTGGTGAAATGCCAAACGGTGAAAAGCTTAGCCCGGGTGAGTACCAGTTTGTGCTGGTTCTTGGCGAGGAGAGCATTTCACAGGCATTCTCCTTGGGTGAAGATAGTCCTCAGCTATCACAGGTACGCATCAGTGACCCAAATATCACAGCTGAAGAGGATTGGTTCATTCATGCGATAGCAAATATCCCGGGAACGATACATGTCCATGTAGCAGGTGCCGATGGCATACAGCGTGAAATACTTAAGGCGAAAGTGCCTGCCGGCAGTCTTATCATTCCCTGGGATGGCAGTATGCATGATGGAAAACGCGATCTTAGCGGAACAAATACAGTTTCAGTGAGTCTAAGTGATGAAGAAGATTTCTTTGGCAATCCGCATCACTTTATCATCAATATTGAAGAGAGTGTTATAGAATCTACTCAGGTTTTGTCAGGTGATCATGTAAAAGCGGCAGAGGAGGCATCTGAATCGTTTCGATATAAAATCCCAAGCAGCAAAGAGATAGATAAAGAACTGTGGGGAAATGATTACTGGTCAACACCCATCGGTTTGTTTGATGAAGAAGCTATTTGGAAAGTGATGATGCAGCCTATGGTGATTGTTGAAGGTCCTGATCAGCGACAGACCTACAAATTGCGTAAAACACCCGATAAAAGCTTATCACGGGATAATGTTTTGGGTGAAGTAACCTTTATATCCCAGGGGGTTCATGTATTGGAAACGTTGGATAATGGCTGGTCTTTGGTTGAAACATATAACTCAAGTTATGGTCCCAACAATCGCAGCCGCAGAGGCTATGGCGATACTGATGAACTAATGAAGGGTTTTATAGAAACCGGTGTACTAAAATCTGTACAGCCAAGGGATGATTATAGTTTGCTGATTGATAAGCTAAAGCAGGAGATGTATGTATTTAAAGAGGGCAAGCTGTTTACGACCCTCACCATATCAACGGGAAAGCCTACAAAACAGCAGCCCTGGAATGAGACGCCATCGGGTGAGTATTTAATGGTCAGCCGTGTAGGAGACTTTCTTGCTGGCAATCTCGTCTGTGGCATGGCAATGCGCATCAACGGCGGTGCGCTCATTCATGAAGTGCCATATATTGTCAATGAAAGTACAGGTTACAAAGACTATTCCAGTCAGGAGAGAGTGTTGGGAGAAAAGGCAAGTCACGGCTGCATTCGTGTACAAAGGAAAGATAATGATGACGGCATTAATATGGCTTGGCTTTGGAATAACATCAAGGTTAACACGAAAGTACTGGTCTGGGACGATGAGAATCGTTATTATGAATATCCTGAGGATAGCCTGCCTCTTTATTACAACACCATTGGTGGGCAGTTCTATCACAGTTTGGACAGGTGTCCGAGTATCCGTGACCGCTATTTGCCCCTTAAAGGCAATTTGACTTATGCGCAGTTGGATGATGCGGATTATGTGAAACTAACTCCCTGCAAAACATGCAAACCACCACTGCGCAGAAGCGATATAGATGCTATCAACCTATCCAACGGGTTTTAATAATTTGCAGCTTTCATCATAATTTGAAGAGATATTTAAATAGTGATTTGAAAGATATTGAGACAGTAAAGTTTTCAGGAGAGGCTGAAAATCAACTTTCAAAAGGGTACACTATAAGCAATAAATGCTATCTGCAATCAAAAATCTTGTCCATTTTTGTGCTTTATTCGTGTATCCGCATCGGGGAAATTTGGTTGCGTTGCCGCTAAAAACCATGTATACTGTATCATATCCGGGTGCATAGTTCCGGAAAGGGAGGTTTCCCCATATGGAATACAAAATTATAAATGACATAGGTACAATCTTTATTTCTGAAGATGTCATGCTGAAGGTCGTTGGCTATGCGGCCCTTGAGAGCTACGGTATTGTGGCCATGTCTTCCAAGAGAGCCAAAGATGGCATTGTCGAATGGCTGGGCCGAGAAAACCTTAGCAAAGGTGTGCAGATTCATCTGGTCGATGACATGATTGATGTGGATTTGTATATCGTAGTTGAGTACGGTATCTCCATGACGGCCGTTTGTGAGTCTATTAAAGAAGTTGTGAAGTACAAACTAGAGAGCATGACCGGAGTAAAGGTCCGTAACGTGAACATCACGGTGGAAGGCATACGTGTCTGACCGGATCTTATCGGAGGAAAACAGATTGAAAGACATTAAGAAGATTGATGCCCTTATGTTTCGTGAGATGGTTAATGCGGGCTCAGCTCTTTTAGATAAAAACAGGGACATCATCAATGCCCTGAACGTATTCCCCGTTCCTGACGGGGATACAGGCACCAACATGTCCATGACGATGCTTTCTGCGTGCAGAGAAATCAATACAAAAGAAAATTTGAAAGCAGGCGAAGCAGTGGCTGCTGTCGCCAAGGGGGCATTAAGAGGCGCCAGAGGAAACTCGGGCGTTATTCTTTCTCAGCTTTATCGCGGTTTTTCAAAAGCACTTGAGGAAGTTGAGGACGGCATTACCCCCGCACTATTCGCTGCTGCACTTAAGAATGGCGCTGATACAGCATATAAGGCAGTCATGAAACCCAAAGAGGGGACAATCCTTACTGTTGCGCGTGTCATCGCAGATGAGGCTATACATCAGGCCCAGAAAACGCCCGATGATTTTCACGCACTGTTTAACATCATGCTCAGCAGCGGCGAGATCATCTTAAAAAAGACACAGGATATGCTGCCCCAACTTAAACAGGCTGGGGTAGTTGATGCAGGCGGAAAAGGCCTGCTGTTGATATATGCCGGATATTTCGCAGCTTTCAAGGGTGAGCACATTGATGATGCTGTGGTTGTATCCGCAGGGGATGCACAGGCTGAAGAAGCGTTTGTAGATGATCATGACAGCATGGGCGAAATCAAATTCGCTTACTGCACAGAATATTTTGTGCAGAATCCCTATAATAATCTTACGGATACCGAGATCCTCACTTTCAGGCGCAAACTCAGCCGCATTGGCGATTGCGTGCTGGCAGTGGGTGATAATTCCATGCTTAAAGTCCATCTGCATACCAACGATCCTGGAAAAGCATTACAGTATGGTTTGATGCTGGGCGAATTGGCCGACATTAAAGTAGACAATATGATTCAGCAGCGTCGAGATAAAGATGCAGAAAAAGAAGAAGATGACCGAAATTCAGAGCCTAAGGAATATGGTCTGGTGACTGTATCCCTTGGAGAAGGTTTCTCGGAAATATTTAATGATTTGGGTGTTGATGCCATCGTTGAAGGCGGACAAACCATGAACCCCAGCATTGAAGACCTTGCCCAAGCCGTTGAATCAGTCAATGCCCAGACAATCTTTATGCTCCCCAACAACGGCAATGTGATATTGGCAGCGCAGCAGGCAGCACAATTGATCGATAAAAACATCGTTGTATTGCCCACAAAGAATGTTGCAATGGGTCTTGCTGCTATCGTTGCTTTTCAGCCGGATTTCCCGCCCGAGGAGAACGAAAAACGCATGAATGAAGCGGCAGAGCGTGTTCGCACAGGCACCATTACTTATGCAGTTCGTGATACACATATGGAAGAATTGGATATCAAAGAAGGCAGCATCATCGGTCTTCGCAACGGTGAAGTGACAGTCAACGGGTTGAGTATTGAAGATACCGCACTTGAGCTGATGAAGCAAATCGTTACAGACGATGATAGTCTAATCACCGTATATTATGGTGAAGGGACCTTGCAGGAAGATGCGGATGCTCTTGGTGCACAGTTGGAGGAAATTTATCCCATGTGTGATGTTCAGGTGCAAAATGGCGGACAGCCGCTGTATTATTATCTCCTGTCTGTCGAATAGAGTTTTGATCACCAAAAGGGGCTGAAGCGATATCGTCGCCACAGCCCCTTTTATCATCTGTAAAATATTTGGGGGAAAGCATTGGATCTGAAAGATTTAAGGGGAATAGGGCAAAAACGCCTCAATATCCTTCTGGAAAATGAAATAGAAACACCGGCTGATCTTCTGCGGCATTTTCCGCAAAGCTACATTGACAGCACTTTTTCAACGGCTATAGAAAACATCGCTGCAGGTTCCATGGTTTGTGTTGATGTCCGTTTTACTTCCAAACCCAGTTTGCAATATATCAGAGGGCTTAGCATTGTACGGGCGCAGGCTCAGGATGATTCAGGCAGTATACGAATCGTCTGGTTTAATCAACCATGGAATAAAGGCAATTATAAAGAAGGCGATAGTGCGCTGCTTTATGGCAGAGTAGATTTTGTAAAAGGACAATTGACTCTCAGCAATCCAAAGGTCATAAAAAATCGGGGGATTGTACCCCAGTATGCCTCTATAGGAAATATTTCCGGTTCACTGATTGCTTCCCTGGTCGGGCAGCTGCTGCCTCATATCAAAGCACTGTATCCGGAGACTTTGACGCAACGCCTGCTCAGCGTGTGGGAATTATGCGATATCCAAACCGCTCTTCGTGAAGTTCATTTGCCTCAAAGCACGCAATCACTCCTCATTGCAAAGAAACGGATCGCCTTTGAAAACCTCCTTATGTACCAGCTTGCTCTGAGAAGCCTGCGAGGTAATGATTCCAAAGGGATCGTTTTGCAAGAAAAAAGTAATGTTACGCAATATTTTTGGCTTGAAACAGGCTTTGAGCCAACCGGAGCGCAAAAAAGAGTGCTGGCCGAGATATTGAGAGACTTGTCTGGCGGCCGCGCGATGAGGCGGTTGGTACAAGGAGACGTAGGCTGCGGAAAGACGGCTATCGCCTTTGCTGCAGTTGCTGTGTTGGCGCAAAACGCCTATCAGACGGCTCTGATGGTACCTACTGAGATATTGGCAAGACAGCATTTTAAAAGTGCGCAGGATTTGTTAGAACCTTTGGGCATCAGAATAGGTTTGCTTTTGGGCGGGATGAGAGCTGCACCAAGAGCTGAAGCGCTCCGTCACATAGCGGAGGGAACCTGGGACCTGGTGATTGGAACGCATGCCTTGTTCAGTGAGGGTGTAAAATACAAGGATCTTGGGTTGGTCATCACCGATGAACAGCATCGCTTCGGCGTACGCCAGCGGCAAAAACTCAGCAACAAAGCACTAGGGGAACAGCCTGCGCACGTACTTGTTATGTCCGCGACCCCTATCCCCAGAACGCTGGCATTAATATTATATGGTGACTTGGATGTGTCAGTCGTTGATGAACTGCCCCCGGGCAGACAAGCAGTGAAGACGAGAATCGTTGCAGAGGATAAGCGCTTGGAGATGTACCGGTTTATCAGACAAAAAGTATCAGAAGATCAACAGGCATATCTGGTTTGTCCCCTAGTACAAGAGAGTGAGCAGATTGAAGCAAAAGATGCTCAGGCTATGTATGAAAATTTGCGAAAAGGACCTTTAAAAGGCTTGAAGATTGGTTTAACCTGGGGAAGTCAGCCTGCTTGCGAGAAGGAAGAGGCTATCAATCTTTTCTCTCGGGGAGAGATAGATGTGTTGGTGGCGACAACTGTTATTGAGGTGGGTGTTAATGTGCCGCGCGCTACCGTGATGGTCATTGAGAATGCAGATCGATTTGGGCTGTCTCAATTGCATCAGCTTCGGGGCAGGGTAGGCCGCGGCGCTCAGGAAAGCTGGTGCTTTCTAATGGGAGAAGCCAATGAACGCCTCAAAATATTATGCTCAACCAGCGATGGGTTTGAAGTAGCTCAAAAAGATATGGAGCTCCGGGGGCCAGGAGAGTTTTTGGGCACACGCCAGCATGGCCGCTTCATGCCCGGAGGCTTTGGCGTGCAGGATATGCAGATGATAGAGAGCACCCGAGAAGCAGCTCAGATGCTGTCCATCGATCCTGCATTTGCTGAAGAAGAAGCGACGCTGCGCCGGCTCGCGTTGAAGCGATACAAAAAGGCGCTTAAGGAAATCGCGCTTCATTAACCAGTCATCTTTATTTCTCTATGCACTCATACGGAATCCAATCAAACTTCAGCTGATTCATCCAAAAACTATTGACACGAAAGTATCTCAGTGCTATGATTTAATTGATTCCCGATTGATTCAATCGGGATTGAAAAACGGAAGGGGAGACAAGGCTATGAAGCTATCTACGCGCGGTCAGTATGCGCTGCACGCGATGATATTTTTAGCAAAGAAACAGGCCTACGGCCCCCAATCGCTAAAGACTATTGCCGAGGACGGTTTGCCCGAACAATACCTTGAACAGCTCTTGGGTGCACTGCGACGCGCTGACCTTGTCAGTTCTGTCAGAGGAGCTGCAGGCGGTTATATGATATCCAAACCCCTCAGTGAAATCACTGTAGCGCAGATCTTGGAATCAACAGAAGGCCCTGTCAGTTTGTCTGATTGTGTAGACGGGGACATGAGCTGCTCAAAAGGCAGTGATTGCGAAACCAGGATGTTATGGCGGTATTTAACAGACAACATCAATAGTCTGATGCAAGGCATCAATTTGAGCGATATTATAGAAAATAAGCCCTATCAGAGCAGAGGAGTAAACGCTTCATGAATCGTATCTATCTGGATAATGCGGCAACAACGCCGGTTTCTCAGCAAGTCCTGGACAAGATGCTCCCTTATTTTCGTCAGGAGTACGGCAATGCCTCCAGCATCTACCAGACCGGTCGCGAGGCCAGAAAAGCAGTTGATACTGCGCGCCGGCAGGCTGCTGCTGCAATCAATGCCAAAGTGCAGGAAGTTTATTTTACGGCAGGCGGCTCTGAAAGTGATAATTGGGCTATTAAGGGTGCAGCTTTTGCTTTGGCATCCAAGGGTAACCACATTATTACGACCTCTGTGGAACATCATGCTGTTTTACACACTTGCCAGTGGCTTGAAAAGCAGGGTTTCGATGTTACCTATTTGCCTGTTGACGAATATGGCCGCGTGACTGCGGCACAAGTTGAACAAGCCATCAATGATAAAACTATTCTCATCACCATCATGGCTGCCAATAACGAAATTGGAACATTGATGCCGATTGCAGAGATTGCAAAAGTTGCAAAAGAACACAAAGTTCTCTTTCATACTGATGCCGTTCAGTGCATGGGGGCTGTTCCAGTGGATGTCACTCAATGGGGTGTAGATATGTTATCTCTATCAGCCCATAAATTTCATGGTCCTAAAGGTGTAGGTTTGCTTTATATCCGAAGCGGTGTAAAAATCGATTCGCTGATTCATGGCGGAGCGCAGGAGCGCGGCAAACGTGCCGGCACAGAAAATTTGCCGGGTATCGTGGGTTTTGGCGAAGCCACTGAGCTTGCTTCTTCAAAACAGCAGGAAAATGCCAGGAGGCTTACTTTGCTGCGCGATGAATTGATTGAAGGCTTACTGCGCACGATACCTCATGTGCGTTTAAATGGTCATCCTACTGAGCGTTTGCCAGGAAACGTCAATGTGTCCATACAGTATATCGAAGGTGAAGCAATGCTGCTAAGACTTGATATGGCGGGCATTGCAGCAAGCTCTGGTTCAGCCTGTACTTCAGGTTCGCTGGATCCTTCTCATGTGCTGCTTGCTATTGGTCTGCCCCATGAGATCGCCCATGGCAGCCTGCGTTTCTCCCTTTCTGACGAAAGTACACAGCAAGATATCGATGAAGTATTAAAAACGCTGCCGGGTATCGTTAAAACACTACGTGATATGTCACCTATTTTTCCTGAGAAAGAGGTTTAAAATAAATGTATACAGATAAAGTATTGGATCACTTCGCAAACCCGCGTAACGTCGGCGCAATTGAACAGGCAGACGGTGTAGGCACCGTTGGGAATGCCAAGTGCGGCGATATTATGCAGATTTATCTGAAGGTTGAAAATAACATCATTCAGGATGTTAAATTCAAAACCTTTGGATGCGGCGCTGCCATCGCTACAAGCTCTATGGCGACAGAAATGGTGATGGGCAAAACGATTGAAGAAGCTCTAAAGCTTACAAACCGGGCAGTAATGGAAGCTTTGGATGGTCTGCCGCCTGCCAAAGTCCATTGTTCGCTATTGGCTGAAGAAGCTATTCAGGCGGCGATTGAAGATTATCAAAAAAAACACAGCAGTGAGTGAGGAGCTTTCATGACCAAGTTGCAAGGGAACCTTAGCGGTATCCGCAACAGTCAGATAGAGCAAATTGAAACTTTGTATGAGTATCCGGTCGGCAGTGATGAATTCCTGCCGCCGGATTTTGCACGTATTCTGGCTGAACACAGTGCTTCCATTAATCGGGAAATCTCAGTCTATATATCAAGGTCTGGTGAAATACTCGATATCACAATAGGCTACATCGACAATGTACCGCTGGAAGCTTTGAGCTTGCGCCGCAGCCTTGAGAGGCTTAGCATGGTGCGCTGCATCCATACCCATCCAGGCGGCAACGCCATGCTATCAGATGTTGATTTGACAGCCCTCAAAACGCTTCGCCTTGATGCCATGTGCGCGATTGGTGTTGACGAGCAGGGACAGGTTAATGGCGTGAGCGCAGGGTTTTTAGGCGAGCGCGTTGGCGGCATGCCCCAGCCCTGGGTTACTGCCATCTATCCGTTGGATAAAGTTTCTCAGCAAGATTGGCTTGATCAGATTAAAATCAGCGAGCGCGCGGTTTTACAGGGCGAGGAGAAGTTGGGTGAAGGCCCTGAGAGAGCGCTTTTGGTTTCTGTGGACAGCGACAGGTCTCTTGATGAGCTCGAGGCACTGTGCCTAAGCGCAGGGGCGATGGTTGTGGGACGTTTTCTGCAGCAGAAGAGCAGGCCAGACACAGCAACCTATGTTGGCAGCGGAAAAGCAGGCGAGATTGCTCTTGACGCCCAAGCACTGGAGGCAGATATCCTGGTAGTAGATGATGAGCTCACCAGTATGCAGGCATCACGGCTCGAAGAGCTGGTTGGTATCAGGGTAGTGGACAGACCCACGCTTATTTTGGATATTTTTGCGCAGAATGCAGTGACGAGTGAAGGGAAACTTCAAGTCGAGCTGGCGCAGCTGAGCTATCGTTCCCGACACTTAAAAGGTCAGGGACAGGCGATGTCAAGGCTGCTGGGCGGCATTGGCGTGCGAGGTCCCGGTGAGAGCAAACTGGAGATGGACAGGCGTCACATCCGCGAGCGAATCAATCATCTCAAATCGGAATTGAGCAAAATGGAGCGGCAGCGCGGTATCAGACGCAAAGGGCGTGAACGCAATGCAGTACCGGTGGTTGCTTTGGTAGGCTATACAAACTCAGGCAAATCCACCCTGCTCAATCGTCTGACCGGGTCAAACGTTCTGGTGAAAGATCAATTGTTTGCTACACTGGATGCAGTGAACCGAAAACTTGAACTTCCCGACGGAGACAGTTTTGTCCTGGTAGATACTGTGGGGTTCATAAACAAGCTGCCGACAGAATTAATCGAAGCATTTCATTCTACCCTTGAAGAAGCCACATTGGCAGATATCCTTCTCATCGTTACGGATGCATCATCACCGGAATTTGAAAGACAGCATGCTGTTGTCGAAGAGGTTTTGGCAAAACTTGAAGCGGACCATCAGCCTCGCATTGAAGTACTCAATAAATGCGATATCGCGCCGCAGGCGGCCATGGACAGTATGCCAAATGCTTATTGCGTATCTGCTGTGACAGGAAAAGGACTTGAATCATTACTTGATGAAATAGCAAGGCAGCTTCGGGTGCGTGAACGGCCATATCAGTTTTTTGTATCCTTTTCTGACTATGCTCTTCTAAGTGATTTGCGCAAACAAGGTCGGTTGATTGATGAAGAACACAAAGAACAGGGCAGCGTTGTCAAAGTCATGCTTGATCAGGCTGCTTTTGGGCGCCTGCTTGCCAAATATGGGTCTTCTCTGGAAGAATATGAGGAGAATGCTTAGGGATGCTTGTAAAAGTCATAGCTATTTTAACGCTCTTTTTAAACCTGTCCCAGACGACAATTGACAATTACGTCGCTCAAACCAATTTAGGCGGCTACCTCTACCTTGTCAATCAAACCTATCAGCTCGGTGAAGATTATATACCCGGTGACCTGCAGCAGCCTGCAGCAGCCGGGAACAGCAGCGGTACACTGATGCGCAAACAGGCGGCAGATCATCTGGATGCTCTGTTTGCATCTGCAAAAGAGGCAGGGTATACTTTAATTGCTGTCAGCGGCTACAGAAGCTTTGCGACCCAGCGAAATATCTATAGCAGGAAATTGTCTTCCGGTGCAAAAAATGCCAAACTCTATGTAGCGCCTCCAGGTGCCAGTGAGCATCAATTGGGCCTGGCAATGGACCTTGGAAGAAAAGGAAAGACGAAGCTCAATGCTGCATTTGGCAGCAGTGATGAAGGCGCATGGGTTGCTGAGAATGCACATCGTTTTGGCTTTATTATCAGGTATAAAGATGGGTGGCAGGATATCACAGGATATGCGCCTGAGCCCTGGCACGTCCGCTATGTGTCACAAGAACATGCCCAACACATCTTTGAACTTGATATTCCGCTCGAACAATATGTAGAGCAGCTAAGCTTAGCAAGTTTTGGTGAATACTTCATGGAGGAACCTTAAACGTGATAAAGCGCAAGTTTTGGCTAATACCGGCTCTTTTGGTTTTATCGGCGGTTTTGAATGCCGGTGCTGATGTCACATGGGATTATCCGCTGGCAGCAAACTTGGTTGATGGCAAAGGGGGCTATCTGGTTTTAACCAACAAGAGTTGTTTGCTGGATTCGGATTTCGAGCCTCATGATCTTGTCACCCTCAAACTTCGAGCAACCAACCGGGGGTTTCAATTGCGCAATGCTGCTGCTGCATCACTAGAGGAAATGTTTGAGGCTGCTGAACAAGAAGCAGGATTGAAATTATATGTGAAAAGTGCTTATCGTAGTTTTCAGACTCAGAGCTCCATGTATCAAAACCGTGTAGAACGCTACGGCAAAGATGATAATGTGGTCGCATATCCGGGTTCTTCTGACCATCAGACGGGGTTGGGTGTTGATATCCTTAACTATGACTGGACCAAAAGAGAAGGGATGACCAAGTCTTTTGGAGAAACAAAAGAAGCTCAGTGGATGGAACAAAACGCAGCGCGTTTTGGGTTCATTCTTCGCTATATGCCTGATAAGCAAGAAATCACTGGAATTATTTATGAGCCATGGCACTTCCGCTATGTAGGTTCTGAGGTTGCCGGATACATCATGGACAAACGACTATCACTGGAAGAATTTGATGTATCCCTAAAAAAAGCGATTGCTGACTATGAGAATCGGGGCGGTGATTTTGTAGCTTTGTGTAGAGAACTAAATGCTCCCCCTGAGCCGGTGATACTTTCACAAGAAGGAGAAGAAGGGGAACCTGAGGTTTCACTTTTTTATCAAAAAACGCCCTGAGGAGTTACAATGCGTAAAAAAATACTGATGACGATATGCCTTTTGTTTTTTATAACTGCCCTTTCAGCTCTTGCAGAAGAATTGCCGGAGGATCTTATATTTCCGCAAGAGACAGCCGGACCCAATGAGCATAAACAAACAAATCAGAAGGCCGATCTATTAAGCAATGAAGGCATTCTGCATCTGGTTAACCGCGACTTCAAGATCACGAAAGATTATGTTCCTGCTGATTTGGTGGTGCCCAAAGTACCTACCAGAAAAAAGGGGATGGAAAATAAAATTCTATTGCGACTCGAAGCCGCAGCAGCTTTGGAAGAGATGTTTGACGCCGCAAAGCGCGAAGCCAAATTTACTTTATATGCCACCAGCGGCTACAGAAGCTTTGGTATTCAGCAAATTTTATTCAATGGAAGAGCACAGGAAATTGGCAGAGAAACCGCCAATAAAACGGTAGCCTTACCTGGAACCAGCGAGCATCAGTTGGGCCTGGCCATGGATGTGCAGGCACCTTCTATGCTCAATCTTAATCGAAGCTTTGGAGATACCGATGAAGGCAAGTGGGTTGCGCAAAATGCGCATCGATTTGGCTTTATTATTCGTTATAAAAGAGAATGGACGGATATCACCGGTTATGCGTATGAACCCTGGCATCTGCGTTACCTCGGCTTAGCTCATGCCAGAGCCTTGTTTAAATTAAATATCCCGTATGAGCATTATCATGA
>JAAZEI010000054.1 GCA_012512355.1 Clostridiales bacterium
ACGGCGGCAAAGTTTGCGTCCGACAGCCCCACTTCGATATAAGTCTTGATGCCCGAGCTTTGGGTGCCCTCGCCTTTGAGCAGCACATAATTGCCGCCCCGGTCGCTCATCAGCGCGGCCAGAGGAAGCAAAACAGCCTCACTGACTTCGCCGACACGCAGGGTGACGGTACCGTTCATGCCTGAGCGCAGGCGCTCATCGCCCCGGATGGACAGGGAAACCGAATAGTTGGTGATGCCGCCGCTGGTATTGCCCAGCAGGTAGATCTTCTCCACTGTCACGGGGAACTCGGCTTTGGTCAGGGCATCCAGGGTGGCGATTCCTTCCTGTCCTGTCTGCAGGGAGAGGATATCCAGCTCATCCACGGCCACATCCAGCACAAAGGAATCGGGGTGGAAAAGGCGCAGCCAGACCTCGTCTTTCTCCAGCGCTATGTTTTCCTGCGCCTGAACCTCCGCCGCGATGCCGTCAATCGGTGAGAGGAAAACAGGCTCGGCCATCAGGCCCTGATATAGGAGGATGGTCTGATACAGCTCTTCGCGGTCTTCCAGGGCGCGCTCGTAATCTGCGGAGGGGGCCAGGTTTTTGATTTTGTAAAGGGTGGAATTTGGCCTGACAATGCTGTTGACTTTGACCAGCACGCTGTCGACCACCCCATCCATCAGCGTGTAAAGCTCATAGGGCAGGTTGACCTGCGCCTTGCCCTCGCCGATGGTGAAGCCATTGAGGGTGACCTGCATAGGTTCGTCAATCTCTGCCTTCGTATCGGGGAAGGTAATCAGGGCCCTGCCCTCGCTTGACAGGCGGGCAACACTGCCAGTCTGGGTGAGGGTGCCAAGCTTTATCTTGACTTCCTGGCCCAGGTTCAGGGGCTGGGCTGGGACGATGCTGACCTGCATCAAGCCGTCAACTGAAATAATCGCCGCGGGACGCTCCTGCAAAGTCTGCTGTACGGGCTGCCCCGCGTCCAGGTTTAATTTTTTGACCACCCCGGCGATGGCTGTTTTGATGCTGCCCTCACTGCTTTGCCCTGAGAGCAGCCCAGTGATGGTCTCGTTTTGAAAAACCAAAGCATCTTCCGCCTCTTTGAGGCTGTCCTTGAGGGCTTTTTCATCATAGCGCGCGAGGACCTGCCCCGCTGCCACGAATTCCCCCGCTTCAACCTCGATGCTTTCAATCGTCAGGGCTTCGGGCAGGGCCAGGCTCTCCTCATTTTCAAAGCGCAGCGAGCCTGTCGCGATGACATTTTGGGTGATGCTGCCTTTTTTGAGGGTGACTTCGCTGTAAGTGTCTTGTGTCTCAGAAGCCGCGGCGGGGCTTTGGGCAGAGGCGGGTGCTATCAGCATCAGCATCATCAGGCACAGAGCCAGCGCTTTGAGCTGTCGTTTTTTATGGTGTAGGTGTATCATTTTTCTCCTCATTGGGTTAAAACTTATCCTCTTGATTCGTAATTTGACCAACAGCAGCCCTTGTCAGGCGATCGCTTCTTCAAACTGGCTGTTGTAAAGCTCGGCATAGAAGCCCTTTCTCTCAATGAGCTCATCATGGGTCCCCTGCTCGATGATGTCACCGTCTCGCATCACCAAAATCAAGTCGGCATTGCGGATGGTGGAGAGCCTGTGGGCGATGATAAAGCTGGTGCGGCCCTGCGAGAGATTATCCATCGCTTTTTGTATCAGTACTTCTGTGCGGGTATCAACGGAGCTGGTTGCTTCATCGAGAATCAAAATCTCAGGATCGGCCAATATCGCCCTGGCGATGGTCAGCAGCTGTTTTTGCCCTTCTGAAATATTATCAGATTCTTCATTGAGCACCATGTTATAGCCATCAGGCAAGGTGCGGATGAAGTGGTCAGCCTGCGCTGCCACGGCGGCAGATTTGACTTCCTCGTCAGAGGCATCCAATCTGCCGTATCGAATGTTTTCGGCGATCGTTCCCTTAAACAGCCAGGTATCCTGTAAGACCATGCCATACAAGGACTGCAACTCATCGCGTTTAAACAGCCTGATGTCATGCCCATCCACCGTGATAGCGCCTTCATTGACATCATAAAAGCGCATCA
>JAAZEI010000055.1 GCA_012512355.1 Clostridiales bacterium
AGAAAAACCCTGTCCCCAGTGCGGCCAATATATGACCATCAAGAGACGCAAGAATGACGCGCTGCTGTTATGCTCCAACGAGGCCTGCCGCTATCGTGAACCCTATGAGGAAGAAGAATCCAAAGACGATGAGTGAATTGAAAGCTTCGGTCATCGGGGCGGGTTTGGCAGGAAGCGAAGCTGCGTGGCAGCTTCTCAGGCGTGGTATTTCTGTTACACTTTATGACATGAAACCGCATAAAAAAAGCCCCGCTCATCATGAAGACTATTTTGCTGAGCTGGTTTGCTCAAACTCTTTGCGCTCTGACAGGCTGCAAAATGCGGCAGGGCTGATCAAAGAAGAAATGCGTAAGCTTGATTCACTTATTATGATGGCTGCTGATCAGTCTCGGGTTCCCGCAGGCGGCGCGCTGGCTGTTGACCGCGACATCTTTTCAAATTTTATAACCGAGCAGCTAAGGCGTCATCCAAAACTTACCTATATATCTCAGGAAATAATCGATTTACCTTCGGCCAATACCATTATTGCCACAGGTCCTTTGACGTCAGATGCTTTAAGTCAGGCCATAGCAGAACTTCCGCAGGTGGATGCCTTGCATTTTTATGACGCCGCAGCACCCATTGTCACAAAAGAATCAGTGGACATGTCCCTGGCTTTTATGGCCTCACGCTATGGTCGGGGAGATGATGATTATATCAACTGCCCGATGAGCCGGGATGAGTACGAAGCTTTTTATAAGGAATTGTTAGAGGCTCAGACTGCACCCATACATGGTTTTGAAGAAAGCAAGGTATTTGAAAGCTGCATACCTGTTGAGTCTCTGGCAAAGCGCGGAGAGATGACCTTAGCCTTCGGTCCCTTAAAACCTGTAGGCCTCATTGATCCCAGAACAGGGAAACAGCCTTATGCCGTGTTACAGCTGAGGCGGGATGATGCGTCTGACAGTTTATATAATTTGGTTGGTTTCCAGACGAGGCTTAAATTTTCAGAGCAAAAACGCGTTTTTGGCATGATTCCCGGATTGGGGCAAGCAGAGTATGCAAGATACGGTGTCATGCACCGAAACACCTTTCTCAACAGTCCAGCTATTTTGGACTCACAATTTATGATGAAAGAGACGGATGGACTCTATTTTGCCGGTCAGATGACAGGTGTGGAAGGGTATATTGAAAGTGCCGCATCGGGTTTGTGTGCGGGTATCCATTTGGGCCTCAGATTGCTTTCACAGCCTGAGATTATTTTTCCGCCGACCACTGCACTGGGTGCACTCTCACGCTATGTATCGACATATAATCGTCATTATCAGCCCATGCATATTTCCTTTGGTCTCATTGAGCCTTTAAAAGAAAAGGTGCGAAATAAAGAACAGCGGTATTTAAAAGTCGCAGAGCTTGCTTTGCGCACAATCGATGAAATGAAAAACTCTTCTCTTATTTAACAGCAGGAGGCAAACATGGCTTTAAAAGGGACAACAATTTGCGGGGTCAAGCGTGACGGTCTGGTTGCCATCGCGGGTGACGGGCAGGTAACCATGGGTGAGAATACCATATTTAAAAGCTCAGCCCGTAAAGTGCGCCGCATTTATCAGGATAAAGTGGTGGTAGGGTTTGCGGGCACAGTGGCCGACGCCTATGCCCTGAGCGACCGATTCGAAGAAAAACTGACGCAATACGGCGGCAATCTGGAGCGTGCTGCAGTTGAATTGGCACAGGAATGGCGCAGTGACAAAGCGCTTCGTAAACTCGAAGCAATGCTGATTGCTGCAAACAAAGAGAGCCTGCTGATTATTTCAGGAACGGGTGAGGTGATTGAGCCGGATGATGGTGTTTGCGCCATTGGCTCTGGTGGCAATTTTGCTTTGGCAGCCGCAAGAGCTCTTTTGCAAAACTCAGATTTATCTGCGCATGATATTGCCCTGAAGTCTCTGCACATTGCGGCCTCCATTTGTGTGTTCACCAATGATCAGATTTATGTGGAGGACGTATGATAAAAGAATTAACGCCAAGAGAAGTCGTCCGGGAGCTTGACCGGTATATCGTCGGTCAGGATGAAGCAAAGCGCATGGTGGCCATTGCTTTGCGCAACCGCTATCGCAGATCAAAAGTAGAACAGGAAATGCGCGAAGAAATATATCCCAAAAACATCCTGATGGTTGGTCCGACCGGCGTTGGAAAAACAGAAATCGCAAGGCGTCTGGCGAAACTGGTCAATGCACCTTTTGTAAAAGTAGAGGCCACCAAATTTACTGAAGTCGGCTATGTTGGACGGGATGTTGAGGGCATTGTGCGCGATTTGGTCGAAAATGCTGTTCGCATGGTCAAGGACGAGCATGCAGAGCGGGTTAAAACCAGGGCAGAAGTTTTGGCAGAGGACAGGCTGGTGAGCCTGCTGACCAATCCGCCTAAAAAGTCAGCGCAAAATCCGATTGATATTCTGCTTGGGAGCCGCAATAAGGAGCAGGAACCCAGCGAGGAAGAACAGCAGCGCCTGTCAGGCAAACGATCAGAAATTCTCGAACAACTGCGTAACGGCGAGCTTGAGGAAAGAGAGATCCAGGTTGAAGTGGAAGAGGCTGCTCCTCAACTGGAAGTGGGCGGCAATGCCATCAATATCGGCGATATGATGGGGGGCATCATGCCCAAGAAAACCAAGCTGCGCCACGTGAAAGTAAAAGAAGCCAGAAAAATACTCATCTCAGAAGAATCCCAAAAATTGATTGACGAAGATGCGGTTAAAGAAGAAGCAGTTCGACGCAGTGAACAGCAGGGCATTGTCTTTCTCGATGAGATTGATAAGATAGCAGGGCGGTCCAGCGGTCATGGCCCGGATGTATCACGTGAAGGGGTCCAGCGGGATATCCTGCCCATTGTGGAAGGCAGCACTGTCAACACAAAGTACGGCGCTGTGAGAACAGACTTTATCCTCTTCATCGCAGCAGGTGCTTTTCATGTCGCTAAAATCAGCGATTTGATTCCCGAGCTGCAGGGACGCTTTCCGGTGCATGTTAAACTCAAATCCCTCAACCGGGAAGACTTTATCCGCATTTTGACGCATCCCGATAATGCGCTCACCCGCCAATATGCGGCTTTGCTTGAAGTGGATAAAGTGAAATTGAGCTTCGATCAGGAAGCACTTGAAGAAATCGCAGATGCCGCCAGCAATGCCAATGAAATGGGAGAAAACATAGGAGCCAGAAGGCTGCACGGTGTTTTTGAAGAACTGCTGGAAGATATATCCTACAATGCCGGCGGTGAAGATATGCCCGATGTTGAACTAAACATCACAGCGGATTATGTCAGAAAACACGTTTCCGCCGCTAAAAAAGCAGATTTAAAAAAGTATATATTGTAATGATTTGTGTCTAAACCCCCTGTACATCCTTTTATTATGTGGATGCGCAGGGGGTTTGGGCATGCATGCTTGCGATGGCTTGGCTCCACATGTATAATGATTAGTGGCATAAAGCTAAAGGAGAACCATCATGTTAAAAAAATTAAAGTCGATCTTTGGGCTGGGGCCTGAGGTACAGCTAAAGCCGCTGAAGAAGATCGCTGATAGCGTTGATATATTGGAAGATGAGTATAAGGCTCTTAGTGATGAAGAGTTGGCCGCTAAGACAGCCCAATTTAAGCAGCGCATTGCAGATGGTTCGACACTTGATGAGCTGCTGCCTGAAGCCTTCGCAACTGTCAGGGAAGCAGCCTGGCGTATCCTGGGCCTGCGTCCTTTTTATGTACAGCTCATCGGCGGGGTTGTTCTTCACCAGGGACGTATTGCTGAGATGAAGACGGGTGAAGGAAAAACTCTTACTGCATGTTTGCCTGCATATCTAAATGCTCTCAGCGGCAAAGGGGTGCATATCGTCACAGTCAATGACTATCTTGCCAAGTTTCAAGGCGAGGATATGGGAAAACTCTTTCGCTTTTTAGGCATGGACGTGGGCGTCATTGTCCATGACCTGAGCAATGAGCAGCGCAGGGAAGCTTATGAGTGTGATATCACTTATGGAACAAACAACGAAATGGGTTTTGATTACCTTCGCGACAACATGGTCATTTATCGAAAAGACATGGTGCAGCGCGAGCATAATTACGCCATCGTTGATGAAGTCGACTCTATTTTGATTGATGAAGCCCGCACGCCTCTGATTATTTCGGGACAGGGCGATAAACCTACCGAGATGTACGAGAAAGCCGATCGTTTTGTCAGCAGGCTCAAGGATGAATCGGACTATACTGTTGAAGAAAAAGAAAAGAGCGTTGTTTTTACTGAGGAAGGGACGACAAAAGCAGAGGCTGCGTTTGGGATAACAAACCTTTCAGACCTTGAGAACAATGAGCTTAATCATTATCTCATTCAGGCTTTAAAAGCAAACGTTCTGATGAAACGTGATATTGACTATGTTGTTCAAAATGATGAAGTTGTCATCGTTGATGAGTTTACAGGCCGCCTCATGGTAGGACGGCGCTATTCAGACGGTTTGCATCAGGCGATTGAGGCCAAAGAGAAAGTAAAAGTTGAGCGTGAATCAAAAACACTGGCGACCATCACTTTCCAAAATTACTTTCGTATGTATGGCAAACTTTCAGGCATGACGGGCACAGCAAAGACTGAAGAAGAAGAGTTTCAGGGCATTTACGGCCTGGATGTTGTGCAGGTGCCGACGAATATGCCCATGATTCGCGATGATTTAAACGATGTTGTCTATCGCGGAAAAAAAGGCAAGTTTGACGCTGTGATAGAAGAAATTATTAAAAGGCACGCTACCGGTCAGCCCTTGTTGGTCGGTACGATATCTGTGGATATTTCAGAGATGCTCAGCCGCATGCTGAGCCTTCGCGGTGTGACACATGAGGTTCTGAATGCCAAACATCACGCCAAAGAAGCATCCATCGTAGCACAAGCAGGTCATTATGCAGCGGTCACCATTGCCACCAACATGGCAGGCCGAGGTACAGACATTCTGCTTGGCGGCAATCCTGACTTTTTGGCAAGGCGCGCCATGGCACGGGAAGATTTTTCCCAAGCCATGATTGAAGCAGCCACAGGTCAGAATGAAAATGTTGAGCCGGAAGTCCTGGATGCGAGGAAGCGTTTTCATGAGCTGCGCGAAGGTTTTAAAAAGACAACAGATAAAGAGCATGAACAGGTGGTCCAGGTGGGCGGTTTGCATATCATCGGCACAGAGCGCCATGAAAGCCGCCGCATCGACAACCAGCTGCGCGGCCGTGCTGGCAGACAGGGAGATCCGGGGTCATCTCAGTTTTTTATCTCGCTTGAAGATGACCTGATGCGCTTGTTTGGCGGAGAGCGCATTCAGCCGCTCATCGCAAAATTAGGGATGGAAGAAAATGTACCGCTTGAAGCGGGATTGTTGACAAAGCAGATAGAAAACGCTCAAAAACGCATTGAAAGCCGCAACTATGAGATCAGAAAAAGTGTTCTGCGCTATGACGATGTGATGAATCAGCAGCGTGAACTGATTTATAAACAGCGCCGTCAGGTCCTGGAAGGTGAAAACATGAAAGACACCATCCAAGCTATGACTGAAAAGCTGATTACAGAAGCAGTGGAACGCTATTGTGCCGGAGATAATAAGGATTGGGATATTGCGGGTCTTGGTGAATATATGGAGCGGATGTCCATTCCGGCGGGCACTTTTGCCGCAAACCAGTCTGCTATGCAAAACTTTGATACCCAGGGCATGGGAGCTTTCCTCAAGAAAGCTGCAGAAACATTTTATTCAAAAAGAGAAGAAGCAATCACGGGGCTGGGCATTGATATGCGTGAACTTGAGCGCAATATTCTGCTGCGAAGTGTTGATACCCGCTGGATGGATCACATTGATGCCATGGACATGCTGCGTGACGGTATCGGATTGCGCGCTTACGCGCAGCGCGACCCTGTCAACGAATATAAGATGGAAAGCTACGACATGTTTGATGAAATGGTGCGTCTGCTGCAGGAAGATACTGTGCACGCCCTCTATCAGCTGCGCATTGAAAAAGCACCCGAACGCAAGGAAGTGGCAAAACCTACCCGTGCTATGGGAAGTGAGCAAAATGCCCCTGCAGCATCCAAAGGCAGCATACCAGCTGCTCGTAAGGGCGAAAAAATCGGAAGAAACAGTCCCTGTCCTTGCGGCAGTGGGAAGAAATATAAGAATTGCCATGGCAGCAATACCGGCGCGGCTGAGTAATTAATCAAACTTAGGAGACAGTATGATCGTTGGATTAGAGAAATATAGCTTAGAACTCAGTCAAATAAAAGACCGCTTGCTTGAAGTTGGCGATGGCCTGAACATCAGCCAGATGGAGCAAGAGCTTCTTGAACTAAAAGAGGAAATGAACTCCCCTAATTTTTGGGATGACCTGGATAGATCGCGCGCTGTGAATCAGCGTATTTCGGCTATTGAAACTAAAATCGAGCATTATGACAGTTTAAAAGAAATGTGTGATGATATAGTCACTATGCTCGAACTTTCCCAGGACGAAGGCGACCAGTCTATGGCCGATGAAGCGGCCAGTGAATTGGAAAAACTCGAACATCAAGTTGATATGCTGGCGCTTGAAACGCTTATGCGAGGAGATTATGATGAGAACGATGCGATTCTCTCTTTGCATGCTGGGGCTGGCGGCACAGAAGCACAGGACTGGACGCAGATGCTTTATCGCATGTATACTCGTTACTGCGAGCGTTCCGGCTTCAAAGTAAGTTTGCTTGATTACCTGGATGGTGATGAAGCCGGTACTAAATCGGTGACTTTTGAAGTAAGCGGCCCCAATGCCTATGGCTATCTCAGAGGAGAAAAAGGCGTGCACCGACTGGTGAGGATCAGTCCTTTTGATTCCAATGCCCGCAGACACACTTCATTCTCCTCACTTGATGTAGCGCCCGTTATCGAGGATGATGGCAAACTGGTCATTGACATGGAAGAGGTGAGGGTTGATACCTATCGTTCAACGGGAGCGGGCGGTCAGCATGTCAACAAAACAGACTCTGCCGTCAGGCTGACACATATGCCTTCAGGCATTGTGGTCGCCTGCCAAAATGAGCGCAGCCAGGTACAAAACAAAGAAAAGGCCTTGCAAATGCTTCGCGCAAAGTTAATTGAACTGCGAGAGCGCGAAAAAGAAGAGCAGATGGCAGACATCAAGGGTGAGATGAAGAAAATCGAGTGGGGCAGCCAGATACGCTCCTATGTCTTTCAGCCTTATACGATGGTCAAGGACCATCGCACCGGTTATGAATCCGGAAATATCGAGGATGTTATGGATGGCAACATAGACGGCTTCATCACTGCTTATTTAAAAATGCAGTAATGCGCAAAAGAATGATGCTTTTGCACATGGCTTTAATTTTTTTGCTTGTTTTTTGCTTTATAGCTTTTGCGGCGGGCTTGATTGCGGATCAAGCGCTTGATGAGAGCCGGATGCTTGATAAAATGATTGAATATGCCGACACTTCTTTAACACAGGTTGATATGGCTGAGTATCCCAAGCTAGTTTCATCCATTACAGGGTATCTCAGCGGGAGGTTTGATACAGCCCAGGTCGATGTCATTAAAGGGGACAGAATGGTCCCTGCTTTTACAGACAATGAGCTCCTGCATCTGCGTGATATCAAAGATCTGCTGGGGCTTTCGCACACGTTGAAACATATGGCCTTAACTCTTATAATATCTTCTTTCATTCTTAGTTTTCCTTTGAAGAAAAAGGAACCAATTTTATTTGGGGAGATAAAACCGCTCGTCATTTTCAATTGGGCAGCTGGGATAATTTTAGCTATTCTGATGGGTGTTTTTTTGTGGGGTTTCATAGATTTTGAAAATCTGTTCATCGCTTTTCATCAGCTGTTATTTCGAAACGATTTATGGCTTCTTGATCCCCAGACAGATCTTTTGCTTCAGCTGATGCCGCTTGGTTTTTTCATTTCTTATGGTGTGGATATCATCAAGCAAAATGGCGTACTAATTATTTTATTGCCAGTGGCCTTGGCTGCCCTTAACATCATCAAGAGGCGACAACATGAAATATCGTGACCGTATGTTAATAAAAGCGTGGGAAATACTTAAAAAACCTGATGCCAGGATACTTGCCATTGAGAGTTCTTGTGATGAAACCGCTGCTGCTGTTATCGCTACGGGTGATATCTGCTTATCCAATATAGTTTATTCTCAAATTGACTTGCATAAAATATATGGCGGTGTTGTGCCTGAAATCGCCAGCAGGGCGCATGTTGAAAAGATAGGAGCGGTTGTTGATGCAGCGCTGTCAGACGCAGAACTAACTTTTGAAGAAATGGATGCAATCGCCGTCACCTCGGGGCCGGGATTGGTTGGTGCTTTGCTAGTTGGCGTCAATTATGCCAAAGGTCTGGCGTATTCACTGGATAAACCTTTCATTGCTGTGAATCATATTGAGGGGCATATTTGCGCCAATTATCTTACGCATCAGGATTTGGCGCCGCCCTACTTATGCTTGGTTGTTTCCGGTGGGCACAGCCATTTAATTCGGGTTGAAGAAAATGATCATTATCGCCTCATCGGATGTACGCAGGATGACGCTGCAGGAGAAGCTTTTGATAAGGCAGCACGTGTGATTGGCCTGCCCTATCCGGGGGGGCCAAAGCTGGATACTGCCGCGGAGTTAGGAAAGGCAGACCGTTTTTTATTGCCCAAGCCTCGTACACAGGGGTCCTATGATTACAGCTTTTCAGGTTTAAAAACTGCTTTTATCAACTTGACACATGGGATGGTACAAAGAGACGAGGCCCTTCCTGTAAACGATTTGGCAGCTTCATTTCGAAAAGCGGTAGTGGATCAGCTCATCGACAAAGCCATGAAGGCTGTTAAGGATATGGGAGAAACTAGATTGGTGCTGGCAGGAGGTGTATCCGCCAACAGCCTTTTGCGCAGACAGATAAAATCAGTGTGCGATGAAGAGGGCATCAAGCTATATTTGCCTGAGTTAAAATACTGCGGCGATAATGCCGCGATGATTGGTGCCGCTGCTTTTCGCAGACTCTCGCATCTTGATTTGGCTGACTTGAGTCTCAACGCCAACCCATCTTTGCGTTTGGTTTAGGGTTTTGACTTTTTCAAGGTGATGCGATGAATTTGCGGTCTTGTTCCAAGGCGGATGGGCAGCAAAGATGTTCCCACACCCTGAGAGACCAGTAATTGATGATCTTCCACCTGCATGAGACCTTGGCGAAACCTGTCCCCATACTTGCTGGAAGAGTGAAGGCTGCGGCCAAATATCACCAGCTGCCCGCCATGTGTATGTCCGCACAAGGCTAGGTCAAAATCAAATTCTTTTTCTTGGACAGCTTGGGGGATAATGTCGGGGGAATGCGGGGCAAATATCGTAAAGTCACTGTCTGAAACATCCTGTTTAAGCGGCTCAAAATCAGGCTGTCCTTCCAATATGTCTTCAGTAGCGCATAAGCACAAAGTGGCATCATCTATTTGAATTTTGTGCGCGGAATTTGACATGAGATGGATACCGCTTTTATTCATCGTTTTGATTAGATGACCGAAATCTTCATCCTTGCCTCTGTAATCATGGTTGCCAAGTGATGCGAAGATACCATGTTTTGCTGTCAGCGGGGGCAGAATATCAAAAAACTCCGCCGCTGTCACGGAATTTGTACCATAATCTCCTGTCAAAATCATGATATCCGGCTGCATATCGTTAAGCTTTTGCCCAAGGTCAATCACCCTGGATCTATCAAGAAATGGGCCATAATGAGGGTCAGAGGCGAAGGCGATGACACAGCCGTCAAATTCATCCGGGAGCGTGTTAAAATATATCTCCTCATGCACCACGTCAAGGGTTGCAGCGAGCCAAAAAGGATAGAGAAATTTATACTTGTTGGGTATTTTACCCGTAAAACGAAGCAAGCGTGCCAGGATATCTTTTATTGTTCGATTCAAGTGCTGACCTCCCTTGCTTTGTTTGAAAAGTTTAGTATCACGGTAAGGCAATGTCAAGCAGCCTTTATAAAAAAAGTTAGTGTAAAGTTGTTGTAGGGAAATCCAGCTAAGAAGGGCTGCTGAACGATCCTTGTCAAGTTCTCCACCCCCCGCGGGGGGTGGAGAAAAAAGAGGATGAAAAAGGAATGAATCCCTGGTAC
>JAAZEI010000056.1 GCA_012512355.1 Clostridiales bacterium
CGTCTGGGCCGCTGCGTCGTCGCCATAAGCGAAGGCGTGCAGGATGAAAAAGGAGTTCCCATCCTCTCCAGGCTCATCAAAACAGAGCGAGACGCGCACGGCAATGTACAGCTTTCTGGCTCTGCCGCCTTGGGTGAGCGCCTGTCGGCTGTTATCAAAGATCAGCTGGGCATCAGCCGCGTCAGGAGCGATACACTGGGCTACATTCAGCGCAGTTTCCTGGGCTGTGTCAGCGAAATTGACCAGCATGAAGCGCGCGAAGTCGGTGAAAAAGCTGCCCAGTACGCAATCTGGCACAATATTGATGGCTCGATCGCCATGCACCGCACGGGCTATTATTCAGTTGACTATCAGCTGCGCGACCTGGCTGAAATTGCTGGTCGTACCAAGCTGATGCCCGATAACTTCATCAACCCCGAGGGCAATAACGTCACAGAAGATTTTAAATATTATCTCCAGCCCCTCCTGGGCAGTGACATGCCCGCCGCCCATCGCTTAAGGGCGCCTGTCGCACCAAAGATTGATATGGATTTGGATTAAGACATAAGATTACAACAGCAAACAATCAATGGCGTGATGATTTTTACTACATCACGCCATTTTCATGTTTTTATTTATATTTCTCTTCTTACTAAAATATACCTCAAACATCAGGATAACCACCTGTTGCTGAATACTCTAATCATAGACTCAAAATAGTTTAATGGCTTCCTCTCCTACGCCTCGACATCTCAAAAATTGATAATAAAGTCTTGGAATGCATGCTTTTAGAGCACCCGGGGTTTTTCTTTAACGCAAAACTTTGCTCAAAAACGTCCGGGTTCGAGCACTGCGGGGATGGTCAAAAATATCCTCCGGCCTGCCCTGCTCCTCGATACGCCCCTCATCCATGAACAGAACGCGGCTGGAAACCTCCCTGGCAAACCCCATTTCGTGAGTGACAATGATGGAAGTCATGCCACCCTTCACCAGCTCCTTGATAACTGCCAGCACCTCCCCCACCATCTCAGGATCAAGGGCGGAGGTCGGTTCGTCAAACAGCATGACTTGGGGATCCATCGCCAGGGCGCGTACAATGGCGAGACGCTGCTTCTGACCGCCTGACAAGCGGTTCGGCTTTTCATCTCTTTTATCATAGAGACCCACACGATTTAATAATTCCAGCGCATGCTCTTTGGCTTCTTCTTTCCCTTGTTTTTTTAGCAGTCTGGGTGCCAGGGCAATGTTTTCAGTGACCGACAAATGAGGGAAAATGTTAAAGTGCTGGAACACCATGCCCATGCTTTGACGGTGGCGATCAACATCAACTCCTTTGAGGGTGAGGTCGACACCATGAAACAGCACCTGCCCAGATGTGGGCATTTCCATTAAATTGAGACAACGTAAAAAAGTAGACTTGCCGGAGCCTGAGGGGCCGATAATCGAGATGACTTCACCCTTGTCGACTTTCTCACTGATATGATTGAGAACTTTTAGCTCTCCAAAATTCTTTACCAGATCGATGGTTTCAATCACTTGTTTTTAATCTCCTCTCAAGACCTGCAACCGCTTTTGACAGCGAAAATGTTAATCTGAAGTATATCACAGCCACAATGATCAGCGGAAAAAAACCAAAAACAAGTTGCCCCTGACCACATTATACTGCGTCATCAGATCACCGACAAAAAAAGTGGAGGCAAGACTGGTTTTCTTGATGACGGCCACAAACTCATTGCACAAAGCCGGAAAAATGTTTCGCACGGCCCGAGTCAGTACAATGCGCCGCATGGATGCGCAGCACTCATGCCCAAGCTGCGCGCCGCCTCCGTCTGACCTTTGTCTACAGCCTCGATACTAGCCCTGACAATTTCAGCAACGTAGGCAGCCGAGTTAAAGATAAGCGCTACAGTGATGCTGGCAAACTTCGACAATTCTATCATCGACAGCATATCGGACACCATGAGCGTCGCTGATGCGAATCATGCGTCTGATAACCGATTTTGAAAATTGCTGACTCTACGGCTAATGCTTCGCATGGCTCCTCCAAAATGCATAATAATTCACTAAATCGCTTTATAATATCATAATTATCCATTTAATAAAAGCGATAAATAAAATATTTTTCGAAAATTGTTTTTTTTATTACGATAATTAATAATATAAGGTATCTCGCGTTTGGTATTAACACGCATGATTATTCGCAATAGTTTTTCTGCATCTTACATCATAGGAGGTCATTTTATGAAAAAGGTATTCACAAAAACCCTCAATCTGACACTCCTATTATGGTATTGTTCTCACTCGGCCACTTTAAGGCACAGCAGCATCTTTAAGCCTCATGGACAAGATTAAAAGAAGGAGGAAAAATTACCATCGCAACCTGCCCTAATTATGACCCCTATGAGTTCCTTGACCTCCAGGGCAAGATGGTGGGTGCTGATATCAGTCTCGTACTTGAAGCCATGATTTTGACACAGCGCTTGCGGCCGTCGCAGCCTCCTAGGTTGACTTATGTGTTTCAGGGCTGGTGCCTAAAGAGGAGCGCAAAGGGGTGATGGACTTTACCGATATTTATCACGATGGCGGCAATCAGTGCATTGTCATTCTCAAATCAAAGGCGGATGAGTTGAAGTCGCTCGCTGACTTTGAAGGCAAAACAGTCGCCGCAGAAAACGGCACCCTCCAGCAGTCGCTGGTGACAGAACAGCTCCCCAAAACGACGCTGGAACCCATCTCAAAAATACCTGATACCATCATGATGGTCATGACAGGGAAAGTAGCCGGCGTTGCCCTGGCCTCTGTAGTGGCAGACCATGTGTTGCAAACTATGGAGACCTGGTCATCTGTGAAACCATGTTTGACTATGCTTCACTGGGCGTCGTCATAGCAGTCTCCAAGGATTCGCCTGAGCTTGTTACGACTTTGAACCTCATCATCAAAGACATCATAGATCAGGGTTTATACCTTGAGTGGATGGAGGAAGCCATAAAACTGAGCAAAATCATGATTCAGCAAAGCAGATTGAGATTTAAAAAAACTGTGACCGCAACACTTTCGCCCTGCATTCTTAACGTCATAAATCGCCTAAAGATCTATTAAATCTTTCGTAGATAATTTTGATAAACTCTTGGATAATGAGCAAACCGCTGCGATTGAATGCAGCGGTTTGCTCATTCTTTTAAACACTTTTGCTTTTATCCTGTCAGTAGCCCAGAGCGCATCCGTCGAGGAATATTCCCTCGTCAACAAACTCTGTGCTGCCATTTTTTACGCCGTTTTCATCCACAGCAATCATCACGGGAAGCGCAAATCGAGAACCATTTTTATTGGAAAGATGATGTCCCAGCGCTTCCAGTTTTTTTACAGTATCTTTGGACAGGTTGGGAGCAGAATAGTCAAGACTTTCCCCCATATCAATAAAACGATTCGCTTGGATCGCTTCCTCAGCGGTCATGCCATAATCTACTACATTGCTAAATAATTGAGCGAAGATACTAAAAATTTTAGAGCCTCCAGGAGCTGAAAGCAGCATTGCAGGTTTTCCCTCCTTTGAGATCACCGTAGGCGCCAAAGATGAAAGTGGTGTTTTTATGGGCTGAATCACATTCACAGAGTTCTCTTCAAAACTGAAATCATCCAGCTGATTGTTGAGTACGATACCAAAGTCTTTCACAACTACACCGCTGCCCCAGTAGTAGTTGAGGGTCTTGGTAAGAGCGACCATATTGCCCATAGAATCAACTGCAACAGACCCATTGGTATTGTCACCTTCATAGACCCAGGGGTCATTGTAAGTGTATTTTTGAGATAATCCCATATCGATTTTATCCGCAAGCATGGCAGCGTATTCTTTGGAGGTCAAGCCTTTTTTCGGAACATCAGAAATCTCGGAATCGGTTATGTATGCGGAGCGATCAGCATACACCATTTTATTGATTTCTGAAAACAGGTGAATTTGTTCAACCGAATCTTTCCCATATACTTCGAAGTTTTCCGTTATATTCATGATCTGGAGGAAGCCTATGCCTCCCGATGAGGGAAGTGAAGCCGACATAATTTCATATCCTTTGTAAGTACCCCTCACCGGTTCCTGTACGTGAACCTGGTAGCTTGCAAGATCTTCCAGCGTCATCACGCCTCCCTTCTCCTGCACGCTGTTAACGACAGCCTGGGCAATTTCGCCCGTATAAAATCCAGCTTTACCATGATCGATAATTAAATTCACTGCCCTTGCAAG
>JAAZEI010000057.1 GCA_012512355.1 Clostridiales bacterium
ATTAACAATATCATCACCTCCATTGGCATGTCCGCGCAGCCTTTCATGAACTCAACCACCCAGTCACTTCCGGTCATCGCCGCCAATATTATTTGGCAGGGCCTTGGGTTTCAAATCATTATATTTATGGCAGGCTTAAAGCAGATTCCGCGCACTTTTTACGAGGCGGCCGATATTGACGGCGCCAATAGATGGCAAGCCTTCCGAAGCATCACCGTGCCGCTGCTCAACTCCACCATCGTTTATCTCTCCGTGATGGCAGGTATCCAGACGCTGCAGGTATTTACACAGATATTCGCGATTTCGCCTGGAGGTTCAGGCGGCCCGCTCAATTCGACGCTCTCGATGGTGCTGTATATCTATCAAAAAGCATTCAAATCCTTTGACATGGGCTATGCCAGCGCCATGACAGTCGTGCTTTTTGTCATCATCATGACAATTTCCCTCGTCCAGATGAAGCTGGTCACCAAGAAAGTGGTGTATTGATATGAACAAAAGATCATCTCCTTTGGGTCAGGCGCTTTTGTACATTGTTTTATCCCTTGGTGCAGTGGCCATGGTATTTCCCTTTGTATGGATGGTGCTGACTTCACTCAAAACCGGGGCAGATGTGTATAGTTTTTCTATTACTCCCAACCCTGCCACGTTTGAAAATTACCGTTTTGTCTTCACCCGAACAGACTTCGTGCTCTGGTTTGCCAACTCCATCGGGGTGGCGACAGTGGTTGTTTGTTCTGTGCTGTTCTTTGATTCGCTGGTAGGATATACGCTGTCAAAGCTCGCGTTTCGCGGGAAAACGCTTATTTTTATATTGATTATGTCAACCTTGATGGTGCCCACTGAGATGCTCATCATTCCATGGTATTTGATGAGCGCAGAGCTTCACTGGCTAAATACCTACTGGTCCATCCTGTTTCCGGGTGTCATTTCGGCCTTTGGCATCTTTATGATGCGCCAGTTTTTCGAAGGCGTTCCCGATGAATTGCTTGAGGCAGCGCGCATTGACGGCCTGAACGAATTTGGTATTTTCGCACGCATCGCGGTACCTTTGGTGCTGCCCGCCATCTCGGCCCTGGCTATTTTTACCTTCCTGGGCAACTGGAACGCCTTTTTGTGGCCTGTCATCATTATCAGTAAAAAGAGCCTGGTGACCCTGCCGGTAGGGCTGGCGATGTTCACGACGGAGAATAACCCCGAATGGGAGCGCATCATGACAGCTGCCTCTCTGGGGACTTTGCCGGTGCTGTTGGTGTTTATCATTTTCCAGCGTCAGATTATCGAGGGCGTTAATCTTTCGGGAATGAAAGCATAGTCTTTAGATGGAGACCATTCAATAAAAATCAGCCCAGAATTTAATCATTGGAGGAAGCATGAAAGACCTGAATACACTCCGCGCAGAGGTGATATCCAGTGAGGGAAGCGTTTTCCCTTCTCCGGCTTTTGCCCGCTGTGTCCTGGAGCCGGTATACCTCTGCCAGCGGGATTATTACCTGAATACGTTTTTCAATCTCTCCCAGGCGCATGCCTTGATGCTGGTGCGCCAAAAACTTCTCACAGCACAGGAGGGCCAGAAGATCGCGGCAGGGCTGGAAGTGCTCAGAAAGCGGGACTATGGTAGCCGTCCTTATGATCCCCGTTATGAAGATTTATTTTTCATGGTGGAAAATGATTTGGGAGAATTAATTGGCACAGACCTGGCGGGGCGACTGCATACAGCGCGCAGCCGCAACGACATTGGTTTGGCGCAGTACCGCATTGGTGTGAGGGAACATTTGCTAAAGACGCTGCAGACGCTCGAAGCGCTGCTGGATGTACTGCTTGCCTTTGCGGATGAACACAAGGCGGATTTGATGCCGGCCTACA
>JAAZEI010000005.1 GCA_012512355.1 Clostridiales bacterium
ATACTTCCTTCGCATTTGGTGCTGATCGACTGCTACACTTTTTGGTGCGCATTTGCTACAATTTCAAGTTGACAAACACAAAATCAGTTATCCTTGACAAATCAAATAGTAAAACTCTATAATGCATTTATCTTTATCTGTTCAGATAATAGTTTGGATAATTAACAATCTTTTTTAAGGATTTACTTGTCATGTCAATGTTATATTTGAAGGAGCTTACAACACATGCGTAAAAATCTCGCAGTTCTGCCTCTTGCCATCTGTTTGTGTCTTGCGCTATCTGGCTGTACGAGCAAGCTAACGACCATACGTCCTACCTTAATTACCCGCATTGTGACACAAGAAGTCGCAACAGGCATAAAAACAGACCATCATCGCAAGACTGATCTGGCACTGGATGAGCTGATGGATGTGTTGATTTTACAGATGCAGCGTCAATACAAAAAGACTTCTATGTGTACTGATTCTGACAAACGACTGTACGATGTTATATTCTACAGGGGCGACAGCCGGGAGTTGGAAGTTATTATTTATAGCGATGGCAGTGTCTGCAAAGACGGCACACGCTATGTTCTTCCCCAGGAAACACTAAGAAACAGCCTTTCTGACGATTTGCAAAGATGGTCGGATTTTATCTTTTTTGAGAAAAACGAATAAATAATAATTCTGCTTCATAGGATGTTTTGTTTTATTTAATTGATGATATTGTTTTCTGCTGTTCGCACATCAAGATGCTTCTTCATGTTTTATGCTTTTTCTGTTTATAAAAATATTTATATTTCCAGTATGATATATGGTATGATATGGCATGAAAACAGCAGGATAACACGGCGATAATGTCAGCAAGTGTAAAGGAGAGTTCTATGGACATCATAAAGCTTGTTGGTGTATTTATCATTATTTTGCTCCTCATCAATAAAAAAATGCCGCTGTTTATCGCTATGCTGGGAGGCGTTGCGGCGGTCATACTTTTTTATCAAATCAGTTTCTCAGAACTGCCATCACTTTTTTGGAGAGGTGCAGCGGGACCGGCTACCATCAATCTCGTTTTGTCCTTTTATTTTATTACCTTTTTACAGCGAATGATGGAAAAACGAAAACGCCTCATACAAGCTGAACTATCCATTCATCGATTGTTCAACAACCCAAGGCTAAGTGTAATGCTGGTTCCTTTTGTCATTGGGCTTCTGCCTTCGCCGGGTGCTGTCCTCATTGCAGCGCCAATCGTAGATAAGATCGCAGGAGAATCTCTTAATCAAGAAGAAAAATGTTTCGTTACAAGCTATTTCAGACATATCTCGGAAGCTTTCCTGCCAACCTATGCTTCCATCCTGTTGGCAATCGAACTGTCAGGGCAAAACATCGCAAGTTTTGTGCTTTGGATGCTGCCAATGGTCTTTGTATTGTTCTTGCTAGGCTATCTGCTATATGTTCGAAGAATTCCTAAGAGCAGTACCAAATATATAAAAGCCAACATAACTCATGAACTCAAGCAGATATTACACAGCCTGTGGCCTATTGCTGCAAGCATTACATTAATTCTATTTGCTCATCTGCCTGTCTTTCTGGCAGTTTCGTTTGTCTTGCTTGTCAATGTTTTGATTGAAGGCTTTTCCCTTGAAGAGCTCAAGCCCATGGTCGCATCAGCATTTGAATATAAGCTTATTTTCAGTTCTGTCGCTATCATGATCTTCAAAGAAATATTGTCATATACAGGTGTAATCACCGAGTTACCTGTTTGTTTTAGGCATTTCCCATCACGCCAGCCATTGTTTTCGCACTGATTTTTTTCTTTGGTACGTTGGTAGCAGGCGGCCAATCTATGATTGCCATTGTGACACCTGTCGCCTTTGCCACTGTTCCCCGCGCAGGTACAGCGCTGTTGGTGCTATTGATGAGCATGAGCTACATTGCTGCTCAGATTTCACCCACACATATTTGTCTATCAATTGTAGTTGATTACTTCAAGGTGTCTTTTGGATCTTTGATCAAAAAAACCATACCGGTGCTGATTCCCTTTATGATGATAGTTCTGGGATATTACTTTGTCATGTTAACGCTGATGTGACTTTGTGCATGACTTGTCAAAGAGTGACTAATACCAAGGGCTCCTTGGTATTAGTCACCAGATTTGCAGCTGAGAATTTGGTCAAGTGTTCACGGCCTGAAGATAATTCCCGCATGCTGTTTGAACAAATCGATGATTAAGCCTGCAAGGTCACCGAGTACAGTATTCGTTTGATAGCGATTTGGCTGAATATTGACAAACCTTCATGTCCAGCTATCATCCTGTTTCGCATGATAAAAGGGTAAACGGGCTGAGATCCAAGCTCTGCTTTTCTCAGAAAATATTTTTACCACGGCCCAAAATCAGATCATCGGGTCTTCATATAACTTTTCGGTATTTGGCAGAGAACCCTAGGCGGTATGAA
>JAAZEI010000058.1 GCA_012512355.1 Clostridiales bacterium
ATGCGATGCTGCCATGTTTTCAACGTGTGATATTGACCGACAGATTATTGAGGACACTGCCAATTGCAACTTTATAACACGGTTTTGACGAAGCTCACCCGGTACGGTAAACAAAAACCTCATTTAAAAATAAGTAATTCAATAACTGAAGATGTTTTCTTGTTTGTAATTTAAATTTATTTTTAATTATGTCGGCAGTAAATGTTTTATCTAGAGCAATCCACTCAATCGTTTTTTCTATTTACGAGTTCTCTATCTAACATATGCAGCCCTCTTCCGGATGCGCCGTCTATCAGTTCAAATTTTTTGATGAGTTCCTGAGCATTGGCTTCCTCTTCTCCTTGCTCTTTAATGAACCAATTTAAAAACCCCGCAGTGAGATGGTCTTTCACCGACAAGGCTTTTTCATAAATCTCGTAGATAGAAAATGTGATGTATTGCTCGTGTTTTAATGAAGCATACAATGGATCGCCAATTTTATTTGATGAATTATCAGGTTCATCGATTGCGCTGAGCGTAACCTTTCGACCCGCTGAGATAAGAAAATCACGGATTTTCATCGCATGCTCATATTCTTCAACAGCCTGAACCATAAACCAGTGAGCAAATCCGGGTAATTTTTTTTCTTCGTAGAAATTTGCGAACTCCATATAAAGATAACCGGAGTACAACTCTTTATTAATTTGTTCAACAAGCATCTTGGCAATTTCATCATTAATCATGATAGTTCTCCCTTAATATTATTTTTACCAAGGTAAATTAATGATTCTGATGGCCTCATCATCATGAATCATCGTAATTGACTATTCTTTTTGTATGTTTTAAGGTCCCAATGATTCATAGCGCGTACCTTGGAAAAGAAAGTCATATTATTGGGCCTTGGATTATCTACCTCAAAATCCGATTTGAGTGCTGTTGACTATTCTTTTATTCAGCATTGCTTTTAGCTGTCCGAAGGATGCTATTTCCGCTCCCCTTGTTAGCTTCTTGGTCATTTAATGCTGTATGTCAAGCAAGGTGGGTTGTTTCCTTTCCGTCTCACCCTGGAGATTTCATGGTCAAGCACCTTTTTTATCAGATTCTGAGTTCTTTATTTATCTTAGTATCATTACAGACATATGTCAATAACTATGGAGCGGCATTAAACTATCCTTCTGCTTTTTTTACAGTTTCATGCTGAATCAGCGGTTTTTTAGATATCACTGCATGGATAAGCGCGATGGGAACAAAAAACAGGCTGCTGAGCATGAAACTCAATTCGTAGGACAGACTGCTTCTTATATCCGGTTTTCCTTTTAGTCTGTTGAAAAAAGAGCTCCAGGGGATCCCATATACATTTCCCATCATGATGATGCGAGTTGCTCCTAAAATACCTTTTGCCTTGGTCAGGCCATAGCTTTCTATCACCCGTTCCCATGATTTTTGAGATGGTGCGCCCCTCGTATCGGCATAGTGCTGGGCAAACATAACAGCCTGTATATCTTCTGCGGGGATATCATCGGCAATCCCTGCCAGCATATGTTTGATTTCTGTATCGCTCAGTCCCGCTTCAAGCGCCATTTTGGCATGGGCATAGGAGCATATCTGACAGCCATTGACCTCCGTCACCGCCAGCATAATTCTCTCCGTCAGCTCCGGCGTGATTTCATTGTGCTTTTTTGCTTTTTTGAGCTGTGACATGGTTCGCAAGGCATCAAAAGTAATCGCATATGTCTCTTTTAAGGTATGAAGCGTTCCGGTTGTTTTCGTCTGCATAGGCTTTCGCTCCTTTTCTTGTTTGTATATAAACCTATCATCAAGGTTCTGTCAAATTGATTTACCAAAAGTTAATATATTTCCGACTTTCCACTGTTAGGTTTCTATGTCCTTTGGCCTGGAGTGATATGCACTATGCACCAAAAGGTTTCAGGGGCTTGACAGATGAGGACAATCAAAGCCCAAAAGCTCTTTAGCCCTTGACTGCACCGGCAGCAGCCCGATGATTGATTTTGTATTGTTCACATCAAATATCGCAGGGTCATTTTGTAAAGCTGTCCAGCTAAGCGCAGGAAAACACAGTAGTCAGGGAGAAAAATATTCCATGAGAACATCAAGCACTGCATCCGGACCGCCTTGTATGTCACCAATCTTTTTCGTGGAAGTGTGCAAAAGCACAATGTCCGTGCTCCTCATGTCTATATTTATCAAATCCATCAAAAGAGTCTGCTTATTCATTGTCTATACCGCCTGAAGTCTTCCTTGTCTGTTTGATTTATAATAACTTGTCAGACTGTTGAGCGCCATCTTCATATCAGGGCGATTATATCGTGTTTCTCACCTGGTTTCCCTGGGATTTAAAAAGTCGAATTCAGCAGTCAAAGAAAAACCACCTCTTGACAGAAGCGGTTCTATCAAGAGGTGGGACTGTCGGCTAGTCTAAATCATCCAAAAATAAACAAAGAGCGTAAATTTCGTGCTTTATCAGCTCATCAGGGTTTTGTTGCCCTCCAGAGCCCTCAGACCTGAAATCTCTTCCGTGCATTCCAGGGTGCCCAGGTAGGTGCCGTCTGTATCGCGAACGGCGTAGTAGCGGATGAGGATAAATAAATCACCGCGCTGTATCCAGTAGGTTTCATTGTCTTTCTCGCCCGCTTTGAAGGCGCTCATTAACTTCTCTACCTGA
This sequence comes from Clostridiales bacterium, assembly GCA_012512355.1. Lineage (GTDB taxonomy): Bacteria > Bacillota > Clostridia > Christensenellales > Aristaeellaceae > UBA1038. The sequence continues at coordinate 2,663 of JAAZEI010000058.1, forward strand.
TCAACGCTTTTGGGCGGGTGGCAGTCAGATACCTGGCGGCCAATCACGGTGCGGGTGCGGGGAAAGATACGGTTTTTCTGTTCGCTGAAAAAGTGGACGGTATCATCTGCCCCCACATAGGAAATATCACTTGGGAGGGTATTGAGCAGTGCTGTCAGCTCATTCTTTTCAAAAAAGCCGCTGGGCAGACGAATGGCGCTCTCCCCGCCGGTAGGTTCAGCAGTTTCTTCCAGCTTGGCATAGGCTTTGGCATCTGAGGGGCTGGCACCTTCCACATCTTTGGCAAAGGCAAACCCAATCTGGTCACTCTCGCCTGCGATGACGCGCCAGTCTTCATCCGTCAGGTGCTTGATGAGCAGCGGACGCAGGATCTCGTCTTCTTTCATGATCATGGATTGAAGTTTTTCCATCAGCACAGGGAAAAGCTGCTGAAATGCTGCTGTATTGCCGGCTTCCACCTCAGCGCGGCCTTGCTTGATCAGGGCCCTGATTTCGTCATCCACGGCCCACATTACTTTGGGCGGGGCTGTCACACCCGCTTTTTCCAGGTAGGGGAAGAAAAGGTTTTCTTTGCGGCTGTAATGGCGGTCGATCTTGGCCAGCTGCGCAAGGTCTGCAAGCATCCGCTCTTTTTCCTGACCGGGGGATTTCATAAAGTCGGCATAAGCAGGAAATATCTTGCTGTCAATGAAAGCCTGCAAGCCTTCGTTTTCTTTTTTAAAGACAAACAGCGGATGTCCATAGCCAATATCGTGATGAGGCTGCTGCACCGCCCCTTCAAACAAGGAAGCATGCACATCGCACATTTGCTGTATCTCTGTCACCTTCATGCCTTCTTCCATCAAAAGGCGTTCGGCGTCCGCAATTTCAGATGCAGGGACATCTTTGAAGTGCAGTTTGAATTTGGCCTTCACTTCTTCCATCGGTGCGCCCTGGCTTAATTCGCCTATGAGCTGTTTTAATATTTCTTTGCGATCCATACGCTAACCTCTTTTCATCGTTCATAAAAGGGTTTAATCCCTATAGCATGAGCATAGCAGGTTCACAATCAATAAACATTGATTAAAATCAATTATAGCTGCGCTTGAATAAAAGAATCGGAAGCCTTGGCTTCCGATGTCTTGTCATGCTTATTGTACCAGGTCCAGCAGCTCGCCATATCCTTCAGCTTCCATTTGATCCCTGGGGATGAAGCGCAGTGAAGCGCTGTTGATGCAGTAGCGCAGGCCGCCCAACTCTTGTGGGCCGTCTTCAAACACGTGCCCCAGGTGGGCATCTCCGTAGCTTGAGCGCACCTCAATGCGCTTGCTAAACAGGCTGTTGTCATCAAGCTCATTAATCAGCTCCTTACTGATGGGCTTTGAGAAGGCCGGCCAGCCGCAGCCTGAATTAAATTTATCAGTTGATGAAAACAGCGGCTCGCCTGTGGTGATATCCACATAGATGCCGGGTCTGAACTCATGATCGTACTCGTTTGAGAAAGGAGCCTCGGTTCCGGCATTCTGCGTTACATTGTATTGCAAGGGGGTGAGTATCTTTTTGAGCTCCTCATCTGTTTTGAGGGGATATTTCGGGTTTTCTTGCATGGTGGGTTTCCGTCCTTCTATTGATTGGGTTGATTGGGGTGGTTCGGCTTCGGCCTGGGCTGAAGCGGTGTTATTCTTTGTACCAAAAAGCTGGGAAAACAGCAGGGAAAAGCCAATCATCATCAGCAGCACCAAACCAAGCCACGGCACTCGACCGGGCTTTGGGCCGGATTCCTTGTTGTTGCAGCTGCCGCCGCCGCAGTTACATCCTTGACATTCGCTCATAGCAAATCCTCGATTTCTTTGGTGAATCCTGCCGGATCTTGTGCCGGCGCAAAGCGATCAACCACAACGCCTTCGCGGTCAACCAAAAACTTGGTAAAGTTCCATTTGATTTTGCTGCCAAGAAGGCCGCCTTTTTCCTGTTTCAGGTAAGTATAAAGCGGGGCCTCGTTGTCGCCGTTGACTTCAAGCTTTGCAAATCTGGGGAAAGTAGTATGGTAATTAAGCTCACAGAAATTATCGATCTCTTCGGCATTACCGGGTGCCTGCTCACCAAACTGGTTGCAGGGGAAGTCAATCACCACCAGGCCGCGGTCGCGGTATTGCTGATAAATCTCTTCAAGCGCCGCGTATTGTTTGGTAAAGCCACAGTGTGTGGCTGTATTGACAATCAGCATCACCTTTCCCTTAAAAGGGCGAAGGGTGGTTTGCTGTCCTTGTTTATCCAGAAAATTAATATCATATATGCTCATCAATAAAACCTCCTCTATAGAAGTATCATACACCATTTAATAGATTCTATACACTTTCTGATATGGAAAACTTGTGTGAACAGAGTCAGCATTATCTGCTGGCGGTTTTTTAAAAACCATGAAGTGAATTTTATATGATGAAAGCTTACGAAACGAACCAGAATGAAGATAAAATTACAATAATCTCTGGATTAGGGAAGAGTTTGA
>JAAZEI010000059.1 GCA_012512355.1 Clostridiales bacterium
GTTGAGATGATCTTAAAACATCATCTCAACCTTCAATTAAGAAATTAAGGCAGCTCACTGCTTATGTTTCTACTTTCTTTTGATCAGCCTCTGTGCGACTTCAACAATATGCTGACTTGTCAGGCCAAAGCGTTCCTGCAGATAATCCTGCGGCCCAACTTCACCATATTCATCGTTGACCGCCACATAATCAGCAGGAGTAGGCAGGCGCCTGGACAGCGTTTCGCAAACAGCTGCATACAGGCCACCAATCTTATTGTGATTTTCAGTTGCCAGTACTGCCCTTGTTTTGTCAGCGGAATGCAGCAGCGCGTCTTCATCCAATGGTTTGATGGTGAACATATCCAGAACCTCTGCGCTGATGCCCTTTCTCTCCAGTTCGATGGCTGCTTGGAGCGCTTCATGCACCATGATGCCTGCAGCTACGATGGTCAAGTCTTTCCCTTCACGCAGGCGGATGGCCTTGCCTGGTGTAAATTGGGTGCCTTCGCCATATACTTTCGCATTTGTTTTTCGTCCAACCCGAATGTACTTGACGCCGGGAAGATTAACAGCCTGTCTGAGGATGCTTTCAAACATCAGGGTATCTGTGATATCAAAGACTGTGGCCGTGGGAATCGCGCGATACAGCGCGACGTCTTCAAAAGGCATGTGGGTTCCGCCGTTGAAGGAGGCACAGACACCCGGATCCGTTCCAATGACCGTGATGTCGTTTTTGGCATAGCCGGCAGAAAGGAATATCTGGTCATAGCTTCTGCGTGAGGCAAAAGGCCCAAAGGTATGACAAATGGGTTTGAACCCTGCCGCAGCCAGTCCGCCCGCAGTGCCTATCATGTTGGCCTCTGAGACACCGCAGTTGATGGCGCGGTCAGGATGCTCCATGTGATATGAATAAGTCCCGATGGTGCTCATCAAATCCGCATCCAGGTAAATGACATCCGGGTCTGTTTCCAGAAGGTTGATAATTGTCTTCCCAATGACATCCTTAAAAGTACGGGGGTCTGCGGAGCCGTCATAAACAATATTATACATGCAGCTTCTCTCCTTCCTGTACGCGGAGTTCTTCTTTGAGGGCGCTGATCCAGCGGTCAAATACTTCACTGCCAACCGTCATCGAATGATTGCTGAATGTATCCTCCACCTCTTTGACGCCCGACCCCTTGATGGTATCCAAAACAATGGCATGCGGCTTGCCTTTGACGCTGTCGCAGGCTTTGACAGCTTTTAAGATTTCTTCCACGCTGTTGCCCTTTACCTGCTGTGTATGGAAGCCAAAAGCCTCGAACTTATGCTTAAAATCAAGCGGATCGCTGATCTCGCTGACAAAACCATCCAGCTGTTTTTTATTCCAGTCAATAAACACGGTCAGGTTATCCAGCTTTTTAGAGGACGCGAACATAAAAGCCTCCCAGGGCTGGCCTTCATTGAGCTCGCCATCCCCCACAATGAGGTAGGTATGGCTGTCGCGCCCCTTGAGCCTGTCACCCATCGCCATTCCCATGGCAAGTGATGTCCCCTGTCCCAGTGACCCGGTGGTCATATCAATGCCCACAGTCCTGTTGCGGTCGCAGTGGCTGGGAAAATTAGTGCCCGGCTGGTTGAGTGTCAGGATGTCCTCATATGGAAAATAGCCAAGGAGCCCCAGGGTGCCATAAATGGCAGGGCCGGCATGGCCTTTTGAACAAACCAGCTTATCCCTCTGCGGCCAATCCGGGTTTTTAGGGTCAAAGCGCATGATGGCGCCATAAAGCACGGCCAGCACATCAGCGACACTAAGTGAACCGCCTATGTGACCAAAACCGCGTGCCTTGATCGCGTCCAGTGCTGCGATTCGAATCTTGGTCGCGAAAATTTCCAATTCTCTGATGTCATTTGTCATAAAGTTCCTCCTATGGATGGATTGATGCATCATGAGCATTTGTCTAATGCATGCAATCCGTTTCAGTATGTTTAATTAAGCGACTGGTTTACATAAGGCAAGGTAGAGCCGCCATAGGGCATGGCCAGCACCTTGGCTTCCTTGCCCATTGTCTTAAAGGCAGCGTCAAAAGCCGCCTGTGCGCTGCCGTAGGGGGTCAGAAAAATGTCTCTTACAAAAGCATCGGGCAGTTCTGATACAAGGTAGATATCTGCATTCTCCAGCACCATCGCAATAGCCGCAGCTTTGTGGCCGCCCAGGCGAAAGTCTTTGCCAATGCGCTCGACCATCGCGCGGGTAGAAACACTGTGCAGCATCCAGTCCTCGAACTCTCTTTCTCCAAGTCCCTCTTTGCACGAGCCAATGAGTACAATGATACCGCCTTTTTTCACAGCATGCTTGGCATTGTCCAGCGCCTTTTGTACCTGATAGAGATTGAGATCTTTGGGCGCACCGCCCTGAGATACCAACACAATATCAGCGCGCTCATCCAAATGCTTGAGATAAAATAAATCAAGAAATTTGCAGCCCTCCCGGTGTGCCAGGACCGAATCGCCCGCTACGGCTTTGACAATGTGCTTGTTTTCATCCAGCACGACATTGAGGATAAAATCGATGCCGCAAATGCCAGCTGCTTCTTCAATATCCTCACGAATGGGGTTGCCTGACAGTTTTCCGGCACAGGCGTCATCCCTGACCATCATAGCATGGTTGTTACTGATGGCAGCGCCATTTGAGACTCCCGGCATAATCGCCTTGCCGCCGCCGGAATAACCTGCGAAATAATGGTATTCGATATTGCCAAGGCAAATACGCCTCTGCGCCTGCGCTACATCGCGGGAAATATCAATCGGGGTGCCTCTTTTGGTTACCCCCATGCTGATACAATCCTCTGGCGTTGAATCCACACATCGGATTTCACGGAAGGCACGTTCGCCAGCCAGCTTGCGACGCTCATCTTGGGTGTGCGGACGGTGTATCCCCAAGCCAAAAACAAGGGTAATATCTTCGGGCTTTATCCCGCAGGCATACAGTTCATCCAAAAGCAAAGGCATGACCTCATGAGTCGGCATAGGCCGTGTGATGTCGCTTGTGATGATGGCCACGGTTTCCCCCGGTTTGACGATGTCCCTCAGCTGGGGTGAGCCTATGGGCGCATAAAGCGCGCGACGCACTTCCTCTTCCCCTGTGAAGCCCAATTCAACCTCATTGTGCCCCAGGATGCCCATCAGGTTGGCCTCGGGTACATCAACATATTGAACAGTATTTCCAAATCCAAACTCAAGTTTCATTTAAATGCCTCAGCCGCATGACGCAAAGCTTTCACCACGGGCAGCTCTTCTCCTGTTAAAAAACGAATCAGCGCGCCGCCGCCTGTACAGATGTAATCAATCTGATCCGTTTTTTCATATTTGGCGGTGGCTGTGATGCTGTCGCCGCCGCCAATGACAGTATACCCCGGTGTCTGTGCCAAGGCATCCCACACAATCTTGGTACCCTCTTGTGTTTGCGGGTTTTCAAACACACCCATGGGCCCGTTGACGAATACCGTTTTGGCCTCTTGGATGATGCCGGCATAGTGTTGGGCGCTGGTGATGCCGATATCAAGTACCGTTGCGTCCGCTGGCAGCTCACCCAGGGCGGCATCCTCACGCTGTCCGTTCTTCACATAGCCCAAGGTTGTCGGCAGGATAATTTTTTCAGGATATTGCTCAAGAAGCCTTTTTGCATCGTCAATGAATTCATCAAAGCCATTCTTTTTTATAAACTCGCGGCTGCCCGACCCGATCTGTACACCTTTGGCTGCCAGCATGATGTTGGCCACAAGACCGCCGGCAAGAACCGTGTCTGCAACAGCGTTTTTAAGCACAGTCTCCATCATCATAAAGGCATCGGATATTTTGGCCCCACCCAGTACAAACACACAGGGTCTCTTGGGATTTTCCATCAGATCTGATATAACGCAGTACTCCTGTTCAAACAGGCGGCCCATGGCCGAGGGCAATACCTGCTCAAAGCCGCACAAGGAGGGCTGGTCACGGTGAGCGGCGGCAAAAGCATCGCATACATATAAATCAGCCAAAGGCGCTAACTTTGTAACAACCTGTGTCTGCGCCTGCTGCGCATGGCTTAGCTTCAAGTGCATTTCAAAAAGCGTCTGTTCTTCAGAGCAGAAACGAACATTGTCAAGCAGCAGGATTTCTCCGTCTTTTAGATTTTTAATCGCTTCTCTTGCGGCCGGTCCGCATACATCATCGATAAACCCTACCTCCCGCGAAAGGAGCTGGGAAAGCACTTTCGCGTGAGGTTTGGTTGTGTAGAAGTTCTTGTATTCAATGTCGCTGCCCTGATGGGCCAGCAGGACCAGCCTGGCCCCGCGCTGTGACAATTCTTTTAAAGTAGGCAGACAGGCCTTGATGCGCGAGATGGATTTGAGTGTGCCGGTTTCACGGTCAATGGGCTGGTTGATATCGATGCGGCACAGCACAGTCTTTCCCTGCACATCAAACTCATCAATGGTATGGATACCAAAGCGCATGATTATTTAAACCTGCCAATCTTGAGGTATTCATTGGTTTTAGCTGTCCCCTCAGCGCCTGTTGTCTGCATGCTCATGGCCGCGCGAACCGCGTCAATTGTTTCGGGGATGGTGACGGCCTCCTGGGGAATATTAATCGCAAACATGATGTCATTGCCTGTTTCAACCACGCTGTCGCTCCACAGGCCGATTTCATACATATCGCCACGGCGGTTTCCCAAATCCCTGGCATATTTAAAGAAACTGGCATTGCCTTTGAAGCCTTCGTCAATGGACACCACGCGGATGCGCGGATGCTGCTCAAAGCATTCCAGCGCCTGTTCACGGGTAATTTTACCCTCTTTGGGGCTGGCAATGACCGTGATGATGTGGCCGTGCGTGACAGGCGTATGCACCAGAATGCCCGTCGCCTCGACATGGGGCATGATGGTCATCAGATCCACTGCCTGGTGGCTGGGTGCTTTGTCCATCTGCAGGGCATTGGTAAGCCCGCGGTGGTAATCACCCGGATCAGCTACCCTGCGGATGATGGTAATGGCAACCCGGGACAAGCCAAATTGATGGTCAAGGGCTGCGACTGCACGAATCAGGCCTGTGGTATTGCACGAAGTCAGCTTGAGATAATCAGCGCCGACGCCATGCTCATAGTTGGCATAACCATGAAAGAAAACATCCGCTACCGAGTTTTGTTCGCCGCCCTGGAAAATGGCTTTACAGCCATGTTTTTCGTATACCTCTTTGTTTTTAACGCCAACGCCGCCGGGTGCTGAGTCCAGCATGATGTCAACATTTTTTACAAGGTCTTCAAAACTGCCTGCAACTGGAATATTTAGTTCATCAAACTTTGATTTGTCTGCGCCATCAACCAGATATAGATGGTAAGGGGTGCTGTTGACACCCAGCATATCCATTTCTGCCAGCGCGCGCACAGACAGGGTAGGCGCTATGTCTGCGATACCCACCAATTCCATGTCATCCTGCAGCACGACGCCGTCTGCCAGACGCTGGCCAATGACGCCATATCCTGCTACACCAACTCTAATTTTTTTCATTTATGTCCTCCTATACGACAGGTGCCTTTTTGGGCACAATAATTGTAAGTGTTAGAATACTATTCTACTTTAACAGGCGCGCCGCCCTGCTGCCAGCTCTTCTTGGCTGCAATGGCAATTTTGACCGGCTGCAAGCCATCAAATGCGCCCACGGGTGTCTCTTCATCATTGAGGCAGGCGTTGACAAAATCTTTGGCTTCTTCAATAAAAGCTTCGTTATAGCGTTCCAGGAAAAACCAGAGGGGTTTTTCGCTGGTAACACCGTCTGCTGTATAAAGCATGGTATTGTTGGCCTTTTCGTTATCAGCCGTAATGCAGCCTTTGGAGCCAAA
>JAAZEI010000060.1 GCA_012512355.1 Clostridiales bacterium
ATAAATTCTAAATAGGAACCAACTCTCTTAAAGTAATTCATCTTTTAATACAACCAGCTTACCTGGGTTTTTCTTTCTCTGTTCGATTACTTCGTCGTCACATAAGGTCTAACTACCCTGATCTGCTAAAATTGGCAAGTTCTTTACATTCTTGATACTGTCAGCTGTTTTGAAAGTTTAATGTGTTTCAAGCGCTTCATCACATCGTTTTCACCTCGTCCAAAGTAATCATGCAGTCTTCGGTACTCAAGGAAGAGCAGCTCATAAACCTGTGCTGCGGCCTGCTTGGGCTCATAAACCAAGTTGTCGGCAATAGCCATAGCCGCCACCGCTTGGTGGATGCTGTCATAACCTCCCTTTTGCGACCCGGCGGCAACCGCGGCAAACATGGCACTGCCTAGTGCAGGGCCCTGGGAGGCAGTCGCCACACGCACCGGCATGTTGAGGACATCGGCATATATCTGCATCGCCAGAGGATTTTTTTGACTGATACCTCCTGATGCTATAAATTCATTCACCGTCAACCCATGCTCTCTGAAGTTTTCAACAATCATCCGAGTGCCGTAGGCTGTCGCTTCAATTAAAGCTCTGTACATTTCATGAACAGTGGTTTGCAGCGTCATCCCCAGCATCATGCCAGTCAGGTCAGCGTCTACCAATACCGAGCGATTGCCATTCCAAAAATCAAGCGCCAGGAGACCGCTTTGGCCTGGTTTAAGTTCAGCAGCCAGCTGCGTTAAGTATTCATGAACACTGATGCCCTGTCGCTCCGCTTCATTAATATAGTGGTCGGGCACGCAGTTTTTGACCAGCCAGGCAAAATGATCTCCTACGCAGCTTTGGCCAGCTTCATATCCTGCAAGACCGGGAAGAATACCATCCTCAACCACACCACATATACCGGGGACTTGTATTTCTTGCTGATCAAGAAGCATATGACAAGTAGAAGTGCCTATAATGGCCAGCATCTTGCTCTCTTGCGTGATTCCTACAGCAGGTACACATACATGGGCATCTACATTTCCAACCGCTACGGCAATACCAGGCGAAAGACCCAGTTTATCTGCCATTGCCTGAGTGAGGCCGCCTGCCTTTTGACCTAAAGAGCTGATGGGGCAGGAAAACTTATCTTTAATCACATCACGCAGGCGCTCATCCAGCGCAGCGAAAAAATTTGGACTTGGATAGCCGGTACGTTTGCTGTATAGAGCCTTGTAACCGGCGGCGCAGGAGTTACGGGTTTGTTTCCCGCATAATTGCCAAACGATCCAATCCGCTGCTTCCACCCAGTGATCCATCGCTTCATAGATTTCAGGCGCTTCTTCAAGGACTTGCCAAAGCTTTGGGAAAGCCCACTCCGAGGATATTTTACCACCATAGTTATAAAGCCATGATTCCTGCATACGCTGTGCTGTTTCATTAATACGATTGGCCTTATCCTGCGCTGCATGGTGTTTCCAAAGCTTGACATAGGCGTGCGGATTATCCTGAAACTCCTCTATAAAGCAAATCGGAGTACCGTCATCTTTAACCGGTAACATTGTACAGGAAGTAAAATCAATCCCAATGCCAATAATCTCTTCAGGAGCTACACCCGATGTTTTTATGAGTTTGGGGATAACATCATAAAGCACCTCCAGATAGTCCTTTGGATGCTGCAAAGCCCAATCATGACCAAGTCTTTTGCCTGAAGGTAATTCTCTTTCCATGACGGCATGCGGATAATGATATTCTCCGCTGGCTATTTCCGTTCCAGTCTTTACATCTACCATAATCGCCCGGCCGGACAAAGTGCCAAAATCAACGCCAATCGTATAGTTAATCATTAAAATCTCCTCCGCCTATGTACCACCTAAATATATGTCCCTGAGTATGCCAGATTTGGATACTAATCATTGCTGTACGCTGTATCAGTGCTCTAAATACCGTACAATCACACAAGAATCGAATGCAATAAACTGATTAACTTATGATAGTGCTTTAAAAAGATGATGTCAATTAGCTGCCTATAAGCGATAGTGTCAACTTGTTGTAGGTCAGGAGA